>SKZP01000197.1 GCA_007127275.1 Planctomycetota bacterium | reverse complement strand
CGGCGACGACGCCGCGGCGCGACTCGTCTCCAATGCCCTTGGCACGCTGGTCGTGTTTCTCGCGGCGCTCACCGTGCTGGTCGTCGCCCTCGCCCTTGCGCTGCCCGACGGCGCCTGGGGAATGATCTTCACAGCGTCCGGCGGCGGCCACGACGCGGCGAAGCTCGACCTGTTCCGCGCGTTGCTGCCCATTCTCATGCCGTTCGTCGTGCTCGTCTGCGCCACAGCATTGCTCGGCGCAGCCCTCAACGTGCACGGCCACTTTTTCGTGCCGGCCTTTTCCCCCGTACTGCTCAACCTCGTGTGGCTCGCCGGCATTGGCCTCGCCGTCTGGCTCGTGCCCGCCTCCCAGCCGGAGTTGCAGTGCCTGCTCGTTGCCGGCGCCATCCTGCTCGGCGGCGCCTTGGGGCTTGCGCATCACCTGCTCGTCATCCGCCGGGCGCTGCGTCGCGGAGCGGGACACCCACGGCTGACGTCACGCGTCGACCTCAAGGACTCCGAGTTGCGCGACGTCGCCCGGCGGATGGGCCCAGCCATCATTGGCCTTGGCGTGCTGCAAATCAGCGTGTTGCTCGACAGCGTGATTGCCGAGGTGTTCGTCGCTGGAGACGGCGCGGTCAGCGCGCTCTACTTCGGCAACCGCTTGATGCAGTTTCCTTTGGCGCTGCTCGGCGTCGCCATGGCCGTGGCGATCTTTCCCGTGCTTTCCCGTCATGCAAGCCGCGACGACCATGCGAGTCTCGTCGCTTCGCTGCGCCACGGCACGCGGATCACGCTGTTTCTCGCCGTGCCGGCCTGCGTCGGACTCGTCGCGCTCGCCGGGCCCATTGTCGGCACCGTCTACGGCTGGGGAGCCTTCGACGCCGAGGCTCATGCGCGCACCACGGCGGTGCTGGTGGGCTACACGCTGGGGCTCGTCGCCGCCTCGCTGCGCATGCTGCAGACGCGAGCCTTTTATGCGCTCGGGGACACGCGCACGCCGACGAGCCTTGCCGTGCGCCTTGTCGCGCTGAATGTGGTGCTCAACCTCGTGCTCGTGCACACGCCGCTAAAAGAAGCGGGGCTCGCGCTTAGCACCTCGCTGGTCGCCTGGCTCGGCTTCGTCTGGCTCGAGCGTCGCCTCGCCGTGCGCCTGCCAGTGCACGCGGCCACCACGCCGGCACAGCGCCGCAGCGCCGGCAGCGCGCTGGGCTGCCTCGCCCGCAGCTTGCTCGCAAGCGCATGCATGGCGGCGGTCGCGTGGATCCTCGTCGAGGGGCTCTTCGGGAGGCCAAGCGGCTGGCAACACCTCGGGGTACTGCCGCGCATTGCCGGGCTGGCCACAGTGATTGTCGCCGGCGGTGCCACCTTCGTCGCGGTCAGTGCGCTGATGCGCGCTCCGGAGCTGCGTCAGCTTCACGACACGCTGCGCCGCCGCGGGGAACCCAGCGGCTGACCGGATCCTACACGAGTACGCGACGCGGCCTGCCGGGGCCGTTCTCCGCGACCAAGCCCCGGACGTTTTATTATTTGCCTCTCGAAGATGATGGGATATACTTTATAGTCCGGTCGGATGGTGGAGACGGCTGCGCCACCCGGTGCGAGCGTGCCTGGCTCGTGCCGCGCCCCCTTGCGTGGTCGCCCTCGCTTCCGTGCGTACTGTCGCTGACCCGTGGTCGCTGCAACCACTCGGCACGTTGTCGCCGGATGGTCAAGCCACTGGTGGTGGCTGCGCCGGGGCTCCCTGTCCGTGCCGGGCGGATTGGACGCGTGTATTCCCTGCCTTGCTGTCCCTGACGGACCCTCAACCGAAGGAGCCTGCCTGATGTCCCTGATGACCGCCGACGACGCCCCCTTCCCCGGCGACGAGTTCCGCGAAGACGTCCCCAGCACCCCGGCCGAGATGCCGCTCGAGCAACTCGAGTCGAGCCGCACCGACGACGTCGACGCCGCACGCACGGTGCGCTCGCCGACGCCGGCCAAGTCCCGTGTGCCGCGTCACCCGGCCTATCAGAAGCGTGTCACCGCGCCCCGGTGGGAGAGCAACGGCGCGAGCGAAACGAACACCCGGCGACAGGTCTCTCCGGAGCAAAAGAAGAAGGAACGCGAGATCCAACTGCTCTGGATTGCCTACAAGACCACGGGCAATGAAGAGGCGCGTGCGCGGCTTGCCGAGCTGTATCAGCCGCTGGTGAAGCTGCTCGCCGAGCGAATGGCCGCGCGGCTACACTCCTCGGTCACCGTCGACGAGCTCTGCTCCTCGGGCAACCTCGGCCTGATGGATGCGATCGATGGCTTCGATCCGTCCAAGGGCGTGAAGTTCGAGACCTACTGCACCCAGCGCGTCCAAGGGGCAATGCTCGACGACCTGCGCCAGATGGACTGGGCGCCGCGCCACGTCCGCTACAGCCAGGCCGTTTACGAGGGGGCCTACGCGGTGCTCGAGGCAAGCCTCGGCCGCGCCCCGAGTGACATTGAGATGATGCGGCAGCTTGAGATGAACTGTGCGGAGTACCGCGAACTCGAAAAGAAGGCGCAGGCGGCAACGATGACCTCGCTCTCGCAGGTCGCCGGCGCCGGCAGTGGCGGTGCGGACGACGACGACGAGTCAATGACCCGCCTCGAACTGCTCGCCAACGAGCACAGCCCAAGCCCCACGATGCACCTGAGCGAAAGCGACGCCTTGCGCACCGTACTCTCGACGCTTTCGAGCAAGGAGCGCATCATCTTCGTGCTCTACCACTGCGAGCAACTGACCATGCGCCAGATCGGCGAGATCCACGGCGTCAGCGAGTCGCGCGTCTCTCAAATCCACACCGACGTGCTCAAGCGCCTCCAAGATCTGATCGAGGAGCGCGGCACCGACCTGCTCGGCTGAAGGCTGCGCTCGAAATTCAACATGTCTGCGCTCGCCATCTCGTAGCCCCGCGGGGAGGCCGGGTGGAGCCCAGAACAACACTCGAGCGCCCCTGCGGGGTTACAAACGTGCGAGTCCGTTCACGACCTCTTGGCGCGACGTTGGGCAAGCCCACGGGCTTCGCCCGTGGGTCGAAGCGCGAGGCGGATGTGATCCACCGGCGAAGCCCGCCGGCTTGCAGAACCAACGTCCCACCCCTTGGTGATGCACGGAGACGGCACTACGGAGTTGCTGCGCCGACCGTTCCCGGCGACTCCCTGCTTGGTCCGTGCATCCCGTAAGTGGGAAACCGTAGTTCTTGCACGCCCACGAGCTGCGGCCTGCGGCCCGTGGGTCAAGCGCCGAAGGTGCACGGACCCACGTCCGCAGCCCGTGGGCTTGTTCTCAAGCTTTCCCCGTTTGCGGGATGCACGGTTGCTTGGTTGCTCCGTTGACGCGGACAGGGGTGGGTACTATCTTCGTTGAATTGCCTTGTTTGTTGCGCCATGGTCTCTACCTACCTCACCGCTACCCGCTCTACCTGCTCCGCTTCCGTTTCGTTTGGGGTGCGGCGCATCACATGGCGAATGCGTGTTTCGGTAGCCGCAGCCCCGCTCGAAACGTATAGTCGGAACCGTTACGTGGTGCACGGCATCCTGCGGGTCGGGTCGTGGCAGCCGGTGGGTGCCTAAACAGTGCGAGAACGTCCACATGGCCAAACTCGCGATCATCAGCGATATGCACGCAAACCTGGAGGCCTCCCAGGTCGCGATGAAGTACATCGACGACTTGGGGATCAAGCCGGAGAACATCCTTTGCTTAGGGGATGTGATCGGCTACGGGCCCAATCCGGTCGAGTGTGTCGACATCGCTTTGCATTTTCGCTTCAACCTCCTCGGCAACCACGAGGAAGCGGTGATTAACGGAGCCTTCGGCTTCAACCCCACCGCCCGCCGCGCCATTGACTGGACGCGCGACCAACTCAAGCCGGGCGTCTTCAGCTCTGGCCAGAAGAAGCGTCGCTGGGAGTTCGTGCGCACGCTCCCTTTGGTGAAAAAGACCGAGAAGTATTACTTAGTGCACGGCTCGCCGCGTGACCCCACCATGGAGTACATCCTCAAGGTGGACACGGAGAACTACTTCGGCGAGGTACCGCCGAAGATGCGCGAGATTTTCTCGATGATTCACGGTCCCTGCTTCGTGGGCCACTCCCACGTGCCGTGCCTGATTACCGAGGAGTGCGAGTACTTCGACCCGCCGAGCCTCGACTTCGAGTACAAGCTCGAAGACGGCAAGAAATACGTGATCAACGTCGGCTCGGTCGGCCAGCCGCGTGACCAGGACAACCGTGTCTGCTTCGTCACGCTTGACGAGGACGAAAAGGTGATGCGCTGGCACCGGCTCGAGTACGACTACAAGACCACAGTCGAAAAGATCCGCGCCATTCCCGAGCTCGACAACCGCAATGCGGAGCGTCTGCTGCGCGGCCTGTGAGTCGAGGCGCGTGACCGCACCCGGACGTCCTCACCTGTGCAACACGAAAACGTCGCAACCGAGTGCGTCGCCGGTGCCTTCCCTTCTTGGGGTGGGCGTCGTTGCCCGCTTTATCCACAAGCAGGCGCAGCGCCACGCCCAACGCGCAGTCACACACAAACTTTCGGAAGAGTCGAGGTCCGCTACGCGTTCTCTTTGTTGGAACGCCATGCGACGACTTGCCGAGTGGTAGTAGACGACCAACGCCCCACCTGCCGAGAAGAAACCCACGTGTTCGTTCGGCTTGGGATGCCCCCCCGCCCCCTGTGAAGAGAAGAGGAGCGCATAAGATGGACTTGAAAATGACGGTGAAACACGCGGACGTCACGGACGACGACAAGCAATACGCCGAAGAGAAGGTGCTCAAACTCAAGCGCTACCTCGACCGCATCCACAACGCCGAGTTGATTTGGGAGGGCGGCGCCAAGGACGACTTCCAAGTCGGCCTGCACATCCACGCCGGCAAAGGACAAACGCTGATTGCGGAAGGAGAGGGGCTTACCGCCGCGGACGCCGTTGATGTCGCCGTAAACAAGATGGAAGGCCAACTCACCAAGTTCAAAGAGAAGCTAAAGAGCAAGGACCGCAAGAGTTCCGGCCGCATGCGCGCCGCCCGCTTGCAGGAGCTCGCCACGCCGCCGCCGGCCG
>SKZP01000235.1 GCA_007127275.1 Planctomycetota bacterium | reverse complement strand
GGCGGGGGCACCGCCCGGGGGGATGGAGCCGAACAGTCGGTGCGCCTCCGCGAAGACATCCTGTGCACACACGTCGCCGCTGACGACAAGCACCGCGCGGCTGGGACAGTAGGCCCGCCGGTACACCTCGCGCACGGTACTCAACGAGAGCTGCGCAAGGTCGTTTTCGGTACCAAGCACCGGATGCGCATACGGGTGGCCGGGGCCGAAGAAGCGAGCGTCGGACGCAGCGGCAATGCGCTCCCACGGATCATCCATGGTTTCACGCAACTCGGCGAGCACGACGTCTCGCTCGCGATGGAACTCCTCCTGCGGAAAGGTGCAGCCGGCCATCCGGTCCGCCTCGATCGCGAGGATCTCGCGCCACTTCTCGCTCGGCACGGCAAAGGCGTAGGCGGTTTGGTCGTGATCGGTAAACGCGTTCACCATGCCGCCATTGACATGGACGAACCGCTCGACCTCCCGCTTGGAAAAGTTGGCCGAGCCTTGAAAGGTGAGATGCTCAAGCAGGTGCGCAAGGCCGCGGCAGCCGGGCGGGTCGTCGCCGGCGCCCAGGCGGTAGACCATCTGGCTCGCCACGACCGGGACGCGCGAGCGTTGATGGACAAGTATCCGCAGGCCGTTGGCTAGGGTTTCGACTGAAACGGGTAGGTGGGTAACGTCCCATTCCCCCGAACCACTACCTGACTCGTAAAGCAGATTGCTTTGTTGCGGATCCAAGGCTGCGTGCGGGGCTTGATTTAGGCGGACGTGCACTCGCGACCACTCGTCGTAAGGTCGGAGATGCGAGTGACTCAACAATACCGTAACCACTTTCCGCGACGAAACCCCCAAGATGCCTCGATTGCCAATAGTTGGCCATGCGAATCAGACATTCGCTCGCCCGAGCCCCGGAAATCCCGGTTTCTTCGGAGGTAATGAGAATTGCAACCTGTACAAAGGCATGGCGGAAAATTTCTCAAACCCACCGATTTTCGTCAAATTGACACCCGCGTCCCGAGATTGCGAGACAGGGGTCTAGGGCTTTGGACTACTGCCAACGTGGCGCAGGCCCTCACTACGGAGGACATTCCTACGCGTAGGGCCGTGCGTGGAGCACTTGCGGCTCTCGACTACGCAAATTTCCGGTGTGCGGTTGCCGCTCAAGCCCGGCAAAGATAAGCACCTCGGCTCACCCGAAATTCGCGTGCGTGGCGCAATCAGCGGCATTAGACGGGGCGGGCAACGAACATCCGCCACGCCTACGACTTCGTCGGTGGGTCGTATCCAATGGCAAGAACTACGTTTCCCCAATTGCGGGTTGCACTGGAGGGAGTGGCGCGGTGTACGTGAAACGTGTAAACGAGAAAGCGGAAGCGAAAGTGCCGGGGTGATGATTGGTCGAGATGAGCTGCGTTGTTGCGCTGGACCGTGCGGAGTTGTCGTCGTTTCCGCTGGCATGCGCTGGGTCCGTCGACGGCCAAGCGGGGCCGCGGGAGGCGAGAAGCGCAAGCGTGGACAGTCACGTGAAGTGGCAAAGCCGCCGACAACGAAACAGGGCCGAGCGCAGGCGGAACTCCGAGTTCCCACGTAAGGTAGGCAGGGAATAACGACAGGCAAACGAACGGCAAAAGGGCGGACTCCATGAGCACCCACGAGCGGCCCGACGCACCTTCGTCCCCCGAGGACTCGGCCGGCGAGGCCGACGCGGAGACCTTGCGTCGCCGCCCACGCACTGGCCAGGCGAAGTTTCCGAGCGCGCAGGAGTTGACCCGCTACATTCCGCCGCGAATTGGCGAGCGCACCTTGCTCGTTCTCGACGCACAGCAGGGGGCCTTCGAGCCGGCCTCGGGGGATTCGACCCTGTTTCAGATCGACGGACGTGGTACCGCGCACGAGGCGCCGCAGGGCGAAGGAACCTTGCTTGACATCGAGGCCGAGGACGTCGCGGGTGTGGACGCAGGGCTCGGCCCGCGCGAGGATGCTCCGAGCCGGGCCACGGCGGGGCACGAGCGCGCCGGCGAAGACGGTGTACGCGAGGAAAGCGTCGTGCCGCTTGCGTTGCGTTCGCTGGAGTCGCCGTGGCAAGGGGAGCAGGGGCGGAAGCTTTCGGAGCTGGCGCGGGCACTGCGCGAACGCGTGCAGCAAGCCCGTGAGGCGCAGGCGGCGTGGGCAGGCGCTTCGTTTGCCGAGCGTGTTGCCGTGGTGCGCCGGCTGCGTCATACCCTGTACCGGCGCAGCGCGGAATTGACGGCGCGGCTCGGTGAGACGCTTGCGCAGCCGCCGGTTGAGTCTCTGCTTTCGGAGGTGTTGGCGACGTGCGACCTGCTCGCCGAGTATGAGCGCAGCGCGCCGGAGTGGCTCGCGCCACGGCGGCGCAACTGCGCGAATGCGACGTTGGCCGGCGGCACCACGTGGGTGGAACTCGAGCACCTTCCCACGGGGGTTGTCGGCCTCGCCGGTGGTGCCTGCCATCCGCTTGCCGAGCTGTGCCGTACCCTCGCCGCGGCGGTGCTGACCGGCAACGGCCTCGTGGCGGTGCTTGGGGTCGAGGGGTCGCTTGCCACGGCGCTGCAGGACGTGTGCCAGCCGGCGGAGTTGGGACTGGATGCGCGGCTCGTACAGGTACTGCCCGGCAGTCCCGGGGGGCGCATGGCGCTTGCGGCAAGTGGAGTCGACCACCTTGTCACCGGCGGTGACGCAACCCACGTGGATCCGAAGGTCTCTGTATACCGCCAAGGTGGCGGCTCCACGACACTGCTTCTGGAGACGCACGTCTCCGCTCCCATGCTCGTGCGACCCGACGCGAAGATACACGCAGCGGCACAGGCGGCGACCACTTCGGCCTTTCGCCTGCACGGCATGGCCCTCGGCGCGCTCGGCCGCGTCTACGTCGCCGAGGAGCAGGCAGAGTCGTTCGTCGAGATGTGCGCAACGCTTGCAAAGGAGTCGCAGCAGCGAGTGGCGGCACCCGGCGACCCGGCGAACGACGGCTGGGCGGTCGCCTCGCCGGAGGCACGGGAGCAGGCGCATGCGCTCGTCGAGCAAGCCACCGACCTCGGCGCGCGCCTCGTTTTTGGCGGCCGCCGGGAGAGCCGAAGCGGCGACGACGCGGCACAGCCAACGTGGCACCCGGCGGTGCTCGGCGACTGCACCGACGAGATGCCAGCGGTGTGGCAACACTTCGTGCCGCTGTTGTGCGTCGTTCCCGTGGAACGCGCGCAGTTGGACGAGCACTTCGTCGAGGCAGCGAATCATTTGCCCTGCCTCGCCGCGTCCATCTTTACCGGCGAGCTGGATACTGCCCGCGAGATTGCCCGCCGGCTACGGGTGACGCACGTGGCGGTGAACGACGAGCCACGGATGTTTCTCGAAGCGCGCGCCCCCTACGCGGTTCCCGCCGCTCTGGGCTACGGCGTTGTGCATGGGCCAGAGGCGCTGCTCGAGTTTACGCGGCTACGCACGCGGCTCGTCAGTGAGTCGCACGCTTCGCCGAAGCCGTGGTGGTTTCCGTATACGAAAGCGAAGCACGAGCACCTTCGCTCGCTGCTAGCCCGGCGGCACGCGCCGAGCCTTTGGACGCGTTTGAAGAGTCGGTGGCGCCGCCCCGGGCGGCACTCGTAGGTGGTCCTCACAGAAACCGTGACCCTTGGGACCGCGGGAGGAAAGAATGCACATTGTCGGGACGTTGTTTGCCGTCCTTGCGGTCGTTGGAATTGTCGGCTTTCTCTTGAAGCGGCGGCGCGACCTCGACGAGATGCGCAAGATGGAAGAAGACGAAGAGATCAACCGCGAGTACGGCTACACGCAACTCGAAGAGTTCGAGGCCTCTCAAGACCGCGAAGCGTGGCGCGGCGATGAGCACGCCGAAGAACCGGAGAGCTAACACGTGTAGCCCGTCGAGGTTGATTCCGTGGTGAAGTGTCACGAGCGCAGGCCATGGAAAGAAAGGCAAGCAGCGCACGGTTGGCCGTAATCACGTTGAACAGCCGAGCCGACGACAACGACGCACGGTCAAGCGCAGTAGCCACATCCACGGAATCAATCTTGACGGGCAACTAGCCGCGGGGCGGCCGCGGAGGTAGGCTGTGGGTCTCTTGTCGGTGTTTGGGGTATGCCTTGGCGTAAGGAGCGCGTTTCATGCGGGTGTCGTTCGTTGCACGAGGCATGGGTGGTTTCGTGGCGTCGGCGTTGAGCCTTGGGCTGCTGGCAGGCTTGTTCGGCGGGTGTGCAGAGGAAGAGCCAGAGGAGAGGACGCCACGCCAGCGGACGGTGGACGAGGCGCCAGCGCTTCCGCCGGACCGGCTCGCGGCCCTCGAGCGTGAAGCTGGGGCGCAGGTCGAGGGGCTGCGGGAGTCCGTCGCCGAGTTTTCCGACGCCGTTTGGAGCCACAACTTCGAAGCGGCGCAACAGCAACTCGCCGAACTTGAGCGCCTCGCCGAGGACTACGAGCACGTGGCCCATCTCGTTGACCGGTATGGCGCGTACATGGCGGACGAGCAACGGGCCTTTCGACACTGGCAGGCGTCACTGGTTACGGAGGACTACGACGCGGTCAAGGAGGAGGTGAGAGCGGCGAGGCGCGACCACAACTTTCGTGAGATCAGTCGTGTGCTGAACGACGAGGCCATGTTGCCGGAGCGCGAGGAATGGCTTCAACGGGAGGGCCGGGCACAGCGGCCGTGGCAACGCTACCACGAGGCCGAGTCTCGGTACGACCGTGCCGCGGAACTTGCCCGCCTGCTGACTGTGGCCCCCGACTCACGGCGCGCGCCCGAGGCCCGGCGACTGCTCGACGAAACGTGGGACACGGCCTTCGAGGAGGCCATCTCGCTGCACGAGGCAGGCGAGCGTGGCGCGGCCGTGCGCTTGGCGCGAAAGTGGCGCAACCTGTTTCAAGAGAACTCCGGGGTAAGCGAGTTGGCGGCGCCGTTCGAGAACCTCGCTGAGCGCTTTCTTGCGGATTCTGACGACGAGGTCGCCGCCGGCGGCGAGTTTTCCCAGTTGGGGGAGCGGGCGGTCGAGCTCTTGGGGGCCTACGCGGAACTTCTCGAGGCGCGGCATGAGCGCGTCGAGGG
>SKZP01000385.1 GCA_007127275.1 Planctomycetota bacterium | reverse complement strand
CGCGGTGCGAGAGCGGTTACGTTTCCATCACTGAGCCGAGCGCAAGGCGCAAACGTGCGTGGCTTCCCAAGCTTCCTTTCTGCAACCAGTGCCGGCGGCACCCCTGCCGGGCTCGGTGGGGGAGGGTACGCTCGTGCATTGGCTGCGGCGGGACCGTATGCTGGCAGGCGAGCCGGCAGGGAGTGTGGGGTGTGGGGGAAGTCGTTGCTGCTGCGTTCGAAGGAGGAGCACAGGTGCCGACGGAGGGGAATGAACGGGCGAGCTCGGCCTCGGCGGCGGCGCCGTGGATGCTGCGCGTCGAGAAGGGTCCGGAGGCGGGTCGCGAGGTCGCGCTAACGCCTGCGCGAACGCTGACGGTAGGGCGTGCGCCGGATGCGGGCTTGCCGCTGAAGGACCGCAAAGCCTCGCGCTATCACGCACGAGTTCGCTGTGCCGCCGACGGCAGCGTGGAAATTGAAGATCTCGGCGCGGTCAACCGAACGCAAGTCAACGGCACGGCGATCATACAGCCTACGCCGCTGCATGACGGCGACGAGATCCGCATGGGTCGCAGTGTGCTGCGCCTGCACGTAGACGCGTCGGCACCCGCCGCGGAGGCGGCGAAGCCGGCACTTGTTCGTTCCTCGACCGAGGGCCGCCCGGCGAAGCCAAAGGGCACGGCGCCGGCCCTTGTGCGTCCGCTGGTTCCCAGCGACGGCGCCGCCCCGGTTGCGCAAGACGGTGTGGCGGCAGATACAGACGCAGATGCCGCGGACTCGGGGCCGTTGCCCGAGGTGGGGGACGACCTCGGCGAAGAGTTGGAACTCGACGACGCGCCGGCGGCCGAACGGAAACCGCCGACGAGACCGGCGGAATCACCGGCGGCCAACGCCAGCGATGCCGGCGCAACGAACGGTGAGGCCGCTGGCGAGGGTGTCGTCGTGCGCCGGACGGACAAGGCCTACCGTTCGCGGGAGGCCCAGCCGAGCTTTCGCGAGAAGCACCTCTCGCAACTCGGTATCCTCGGCGAGGGGGTCGGCCAGCAATCCTTCGGGGTGCAACTGCTGTTCTACGCCGCGTTGATCGTGATCTGCGGACTGCTGTTTCTGTTCAGCTTCTGGCTCTTCGGCGGCTGCGAAACCGACGGGCCGCGACGCGTTTCCTTCGCCGGTGCGGCGAGGCCGTGCGGTTTTGTCGCGGAGAACTCGGAGAGTGATCGAGTGTTGAGCGGTTCAGAAGGGAAAGCCGATCCAGAAGTGGAGGTGCCAGCGCTCCTCGTCGTGGCGCGGCATCGGGCTCCAAGCGACGTCCAGGCGAGCTGGGCCGACGGGGGTGACGTAGCGCAGCCCGAAGCCGAAGGCGAAGCTCCAGTGGTTGAAGAACCCGGGCAGGCTCGCGGCGAGATTCCCGGCGTCGGCGAACAGGGCCCCGTCGAGGCCCGCTTCCATCAGCAACGGAAAGCGTACCTCTGCCGTGGCGACGTTGCGGCCTTGGCCGCCGATTGCGCCGGGGTCGCCGAAGCGGCGCAGGCCGTGCTGTCCGAAGGAGCGCACCGAGGTCGCGCCGCCGTTGTAGATGCGTTCCTGAACGGGAATCTCCTCCGCCTCCGTGTCCCCTAGCGGCAGATTCACCTCGCCGAGGTAGCGCAGCGCAAGCACCAGTCGCGACTCGCGGTCAATTGGCACGTAGAACACGCTCTGCAAGCGGATGTGCGAAAAGTCGACGGTGGATCCCAAGGCCTCGGCGGAAAGGCTCATGTTCAGCGTGTGCACCATCCCCGCCACCGGCGACAGGCGGTCGGCGACCGTGGCGAATTGCGCCCGCAGCGAAAGGGTCCCCAACTTCGCCTCGAAATCGCGCGTGTCGATCAAGGGGTCGTCGAGGTTGAAGGCGCGCGAATCGACGTACTGGTAAAAGAGCCCTACGTCGAATTGCGGCGAGAAGGCGTGGCGCAAGGAGACCTTGAGGCCCACTTCCTGGCGCGAAAAGTCCGGGTCGTCGCGGCGCAGGTAAAAACCGCTGACCGAGTACGGCCAGTCGCCGCCCAAGGTCCACGGGTCACTGAAGGTGATCTCCGCCCACTCCGACTTCAGCGAGGCACCGACTTCCATCGACAGGACACGGGCGGCGGAAAAGAGATTGTGCTCGGAGAGCTTCAGCGAGCCGCGCAACTGCTCGTAGCTGCCCCAGCCGACATACGGGCTCAGCTCCACCGAGGGCATCTCCTCGAGCGTCACCGCCAAGTCAACGGAGCCGGACGCTTCCTCGGTATGCACAATCTCGATGCGAGGCGTGCGCACGATCTCCGTACGCATCAGTTGTCGGTACGCGGCGCGCACCTCGGAGATGCGGTAGACCTCGCCGGAGCGCAACGGCATGATCCGGCGCAGGAAGGATTCGGAGAGGCTTTCGGCTTCCACGGTTATCTCGCCGACGGTGTAGACGCGGCCGGGGTCCACGCGCACGGTCAGCGTGACCTGCCCACGAGAGTCGTCAATGTCGGTCTCTTCCTCGCCGATGTGCACGTGTGCATAGCCGCGGTCCTGGTAGAACTCCTTCACTTCCGCGAGAATCAACACATGATCGTTGCGCCGATACGGCTCCCCGAGAAACCGAGCGAGCGCTTCTTCAAGCTGCGGCGGCAACGGCGCAACCCCCTCGTAGCCCGGTAGGCGCAGGCGAATCTCGGAGAGGCGGTAGAGGCGGCCCTCGTTCACCTCGACAATAACCCGCGCCCGGTCCGGCGGCAGGTCCGTGGAGCGCCCCGGGCTCCACGACCACTGTGCCTCGGTGCGCGGCTCGTGCACGCGAATCTGCGCGCGCAGGTAGCCCGCTTGCCGGTACATCGCCAGCATGTCGTTGCGGGCTTGCTCGACGGTCGACTCCACATAAAAGGTCTGGCCGAACAGGATCGCGTCGGGCGTGCCGAAGAGGTCGCGCAGCCCGGCCGGGTCAAAGGCGTCGACGCCGTAGAACTCGACGCTCTCGAGGCGCACCCGCGGCTCTTCGCGCAAGACGCGAAACGTCACCGCAACCAGGCGCGGGTCCCCCTCGTCGATGTGCCACTCCACACTCGTGCGGGCCCAGTAGTACCCGACGGATTCGTAGTGGCGCTGCATCAAGTGCGCCGCGTCGTCGGTGATGGCGCGGATCTGCCGGTGGTACCCCTCGAGAGCGGCGCGGCGCGGCTCCCGCTCAAGCTCCGCAAGACGCGGGGCGGGCAACTCGGCAAGATCCTTCAGTGCGTCGGCCGCCGCCTCGCGCAAGGTGGCGTCGGTGACGGCGCGGTTGCCGGCGATGCCGAGCAAGATCGTGCGGTCGGCGCCACTGATGCCGACGCTTTCGCCCAGCGCCCAGTCGTCGATGTCCCACTCGCCGAGCGCCGGCAACGGCTCCAGCTTCGCCGTGGGGTCGCGTCGATCTCGCTCGGGCGGTGCGTCACCGTCGCGTGTGCGCGGTCGTGGCGGCTGCGTCAGCCACGCGTCGTCGTCGCGGTCGTCGAGGCGGGCTCGGAAAGGCTCGGCCCGGCGCTCCTCCGTGGTTTCGCGGGTAGCGGCAAGATTCGGCTGCGCGAGGTCCCATTCGCCGGTCTCGCCGTGGCGCGCCGCCGGCACAGCCTCGTCCGCACCGGTGCTCGAACAGCCCAGCATCAGAGCGCAAAGCGCCACCGCGGTGATTGTTGCCGCCACCGGTGCCATGCCGGGGGCGCACCGGCCCCGTTTCACGTTGCGGCCGCTTCCGCTCCCCTCGTGCAACGAACTCGCCGGCCGCACTCGCTTGTTCAGGTCGTTCGAAAGCATGTCACATGCGTCGCACGCCAGTGGGTACGAAGACCACCCCGGCTCGCCGTTCGTGGTAGAAAGCCGCGGCCCGTCACCGACTGCCGGGACGCAGGGGCGGACCTTTGGCTCGCGCGGCCGGGGGGAGACTCTTGTTTAGGAGGCTGTGGACGAACTCGCAATCTTGTAGCCCCGAAAGGGGCGGCCGAGGGGAGCCGGGGAAAAGCCCTGGGGGTACGAGGAACGCGCCAGATCTCAAACCAGTCTCCCCCTTTCGGATTCGAGAGGGGCAAGGCGTGGTGCGTTGCGCGCTCGCCTACGATACCCCAGGGCTTCCGCCCTGAGCTACCCTCGGCCGCCCCTTCGGGCTACAAGATTGCGAGTTCGTCGACGACCACTTCGCCGCGACGCGTCGCGGTTTTAAGGACCCGTGCGCCAAGCCCACCGACTTCGTCGGTGGGTCGCACGCAACCCGTTGTGATGCCGCTGCAAGCTGCCGAACACGCACGGTCGAATTTGAACGGATGCGCTCGACGGTGTCGCGTTGTCGTCCACTGCGCGGCTCGGCAACGTTTACTCCTCGCCGTCGTCCTCGCCGTCGTTCTCGCCGTCGAGGTCCGCGAGCGTGGCCATCGCGCTGCGATAGAGGCTGTCAATGCCGTCGAAGGAGCGCTCGACGCGAGGGACGAACTCGGCACGTATCTCCGAGGCGGAAATGCCCTCGTCGAGCATTTGCTGAATCTCGTGTTGCCAGACCAGCCAACGTTGTGAGGCGGCTGTGCGAATATCCTCGGCGCGGCCGCTGGCAAAGCGCAGAACCTGCTGCGCATCGAGCGAGTCCTCCCAGTCGCGAATGAACTCGCCGAGTTCCGCAAGGGCCTCTCCGAAGCGACGCTGGCTGGAAAGTTTGTTCACCGATTTCATTCGCTCCACCCAGGCGGCGCGGGCGCGACGCTCCTCCTCGTTTCGCCCCTCCTCGATCCACAGGTCGGGCCGGCGCTCCGGCGTCGGATCCAACTGCTCGCCGGTGATCGGGTCGCGCAACCCCTCGGGGATGCCGTCGTCGTACTCCTCGTCGGTGCCGTTGTCGTCGTTGTTCGTGTCGTTGTTCGTGTCGTTGTCCCCGTTGCGCGGCTCGGCGGGGCCGGGGGTGTCGTTCTCCCGCTCGCTCGGCTCGTCGGGTCCGTTGTCGTTGTCGTTGCCCTCGTCGAGGACGGCGCCGCCGTTGCGGTCGCGGTCGCCGTCGTTGCGCGCTTGTCGCTCATCACTGCTGCTGCCGTTGCCGCCGAGCGTGAGCACCATG
>SKZP01000147.1 GCA_007127275.1 Planctomycetota bacterium | reverse complement strand
GCTCAATAGCTCGACATTTGTATACTGCGCGGCCCATGCGTCGATGGCTTGCGCCGTTGACGCAGCGGTCGTATGCTTTGCCGTTCCGTAAGCGCCGTTCTCGGCCCGTGAAGAAACATTCGGCTTGGCGTGACGCAGCGACGTCACCATCACCACGAGGTTACTGCCATGATGAGGGGGACTCGGCTGACTTTGCTGCTCGCCGTCGCGCTGGTCGCGTTCGTCGCCGCGCCGGCGCTCGAATTGCACGCTGAAAACGGCGAGGAAGCAGGCAATGGCGAGGATGCGGCCGCACCGGAGGGCCGCACCGCGGATGTGATCGAGCGGGCGCTCGCGTTTCGGGATGCGTACTCGGCGCGCGACGCGGATGCGCTGTGGGACCTGATTACCGAATCCTCGCGGCAGGGCTTCGAAGAAGACTTGAGCGAGCTGCAGCGCGCCATGCGCGAGTTGCCGGAGGAGCGCCGCGACGAGGTGATGCCTCCGCTTTCGGTTAGCCCCAACGACCTGATTGAATTGCGTGGCGGCCGGGACTACTTCGCATGGATGCTCTCCGAAGTGGACGACGAGCACCTCGAACAAATTGGCTCGCTGACCCTCGACGCCCAAGGAATTCGCTTCGACGGCGACGAGGAGGCGCGGCTGACGTGGCGCGCCCCGGAGGATGCGGACCGCGAGGCACGCAATCTCGCCCGTGACATGCCGCGCACCGCAGTCTACGAGAACGACCGCTGGCATTTCGTCGTCACCTCCGACTGATCGGCGCACTTCCGAGCGAACACTGGCGAACGTACAGCGTGCGAGGCAAGATTACGTCTACGCACGCTTGCTTTCTTAATCTGTCCGTCGCGCATCTCGCTCGCCACACGACCTCGCGGATGCGCGCAACGTCGAAAGCCGCGCCATGTCCCCGCTACCGCTGCTTGCCGAAACGCAAGAGTCCTCCACGGCCTGGTACAAGATGCTGCGCGGGCTCGACGAACTCACTGGCGTAACGCTGATGAACTGGGTGGTCGTTGCGGCGATTGCCGTGACCATTTTCGTCGCAACATGGCTACTGCAGCTGTTGATCCGCCGCGTCGCCCGCGGTACCGACGAATCCACCTCTTGGGTCGGTGGCTTTGTGCGTCACCTTTTGAAGAAGACACGCCTCGTCGTCATACTTTTCATTGCTCTCTACGTTGCCTCGCTTGCCCTCGAGCCGACGCCGGCGTGGGAAGAGTTCTACGAGCGCATTCGCCTCTTCCTGTACGGCCTCGCGGTCATCTCGCTGTTGCTGCAGATTGGCATTTGGGGCAACGCGAGCGTCAATTTCTTCGCGGAGCGAGCTCGCGAAGCGCAAGTCGACCGTTCGAAACATACGACCATCCTGGCGCTGGGCATCCTGTCGAAGATCATCCTCTGGGCGATGATTCTGCTGCTCGTATTGAGCAACCTGGGGATTGATGTCACCGCGTTGATTGCCGGGCTCGGCATTGGGGGCATTGCCATTGCGCTTGCGACGCAGAAGATGCTCGGCGACCTCTTCGCCTCGATGGTGATGATGTTCGACCGCCCGTTCGACCTCGGCGACTTCATTATGGTCGACGACAAGATGGGCACCGTCGAGAAAATTGGCCTGAAGACCACGAAGTTGCGCGCCTTGAGTGGCGAGCAATTGATCTTTTCGAACAGCGACCTCTTGGACAGCCGAATTCAGAACTACCGCCGCATGACCCAGCGGCGCATCTCGTTCGAGTTCGGCGTCGTCTACGGCACGCCGAGTGAGAAGTTGGAACGGATCCCCGAGTGGGTGAAGGAACTCGTCGAGGCGACGCCGCAGACGACGTTCGACCGGGCGCACTTTTTCCGCTTCGGCGACTACGCGAAAATCTTCGTGGTGGTCTACTACGTCGACTCGCCGGAGTTTCTCGCCTACATGAATGCGCAGCAAACGATCAACTTCGGCCTTGCGCGCAAGTTGGAGGCGGAGTCGGTCGAGATGGCCTTTCCGACGCAAACGCTTTACCTTCACAAGGCCGAAGCGCTTGCAGGCCCCGGCGACAAGGTGTAGGCACCAGATAATTCGTTACGTCTCGCGCACATACACTTGCGACAAAGAAGCTCTCATGACCAAGCCGGAGAAGCCCGAACAGCCTGCGGATGCCGACGACGGTGGCACCTCGGAAGCCTCGGACGAGAGTGCTGCCGGCAACGTCCCGAGCTGGGAGCAGATGCAGCAGATGCCGGTGCACGAGCTTGCCAAGCTCGCCGGCGAGGAAGCGCCCCGGTTCAAACTGCCGCCGGATCCGCCGCTTTCGCGCGAAACCATTCGCCGCGTGGAGCGGGAGGCCATTGAACAGTGGGGGATACCGTCGCGGCTGCTGATGGAGTCGGCAGGGCGGATGACGGCCGAAGCCATCCGCAAGGCGGTCCTTGCGAACCAACCCACCGGGCAGCAGGCGCTCGTCCAGCGCGGGTCCGTTGAGCGCTACATCTGCGAGCAGTTGCAGGGGTACGGGGTGCTCGTCGTCGCCGGTGCCGGCAATAACGGCGGCGACGGCTTCGTGGTTGCACGGTACTTGCAGAGCCTCGGCGCCGACGTGATTGTTTGGTTGCTCCCCCCGCGCGACCAGATTCGCGAAGGCTCCGACCCCGCCGAGAATCTCGCCCTTCTCGAGCGCCTCGGCGTACCGGTTCTCGAGTTGTCGGACACCGAGGCGGTGAAATCTCAAGAGGAGATGATCCGCAACGCCGACGTGATTGTTGACGCAATGTTCGGTACGGGGTTGAGCCGCGAACTCGGTGAGCCGTACCGCAGCGCCATCAGTATGATTAACGACGCCTATCTGCTGGGCAAACTCAACGTTGCGGTCGACATCCCTTCCGGCCTCGACGCCGACACAGGCGAGATCCACGGCATTGCCGTGCGCGCGGGCCTGACCTGCACGTTCGCGGCAATGAAGAAAGCCTTCGCCACCGAACTGGGGCGCTTCTACGGGGGGCAAGTCGAATTGATTGATATTGGCCTGCCGCGCGACCTTGTCGCCGACGCGTTGCACGCAGGCCTCAACCCGCAGATGGGACCCTGACAAAGCACCAAGTACTTGCCGTGGCGTCGAATCACCCGTCTGCGTCGGGGGGGCTTGCGGGCGGCCTATGCAAAGGACACGCCCAGTACGGCGGCGGGACGCGAGTCAGCGTGTACAGACATGCGACAAACACATGTCGCGAGGCGCGGACGTTTTCTGGCTTGCTTCTTCCCCTGCGGACGAATGAGAGCCCACCAACTCAGTCGGTGGCTTAATCATCCGGGAAACTCCGCGAACACGGCGGCTTTCGGGTATCAGCCGACGGTGCGCAAGTGCGTGCGCGCCTCGAGTGGTGGCGGGGGAGGCCCGTGAGACGAATGGCCGCCTAGAAGTTGCGCGAGGTACGCAAGGCTCTTTTGGCCGGCTTCGACCGGGTTGTCCTGATACGGGTACAGCTCAATGGTGACCCAGCCACGGTACTGCACGCGGCAGAGTGCGTCGAGCACGGCGCGTAGGTTGATCTCCCCGTGGCCTAGAATCTTGTGGTCATGAACGCGGCCGACAATGTCCTCGAGGTGGACGTGCTGAATCCAGTCGCGCCACTCGAGAATGACCGACGCGGGGTCGTCGCCGGCGCAGACGAGGTGACCGACGTCGCAGTTCATGCGAACGACGCTGCACTCCTCCGGCGTGAGGCGCTCGAGGAAGTCGGCGAAGTCGCGCACCGTCTCGATCAAGCACTCCGGCTCCGGCTCGACGAGCAAGGTGACGCCGAGTTCGCCGGCCAGAGGCACGAGCTCGCGGAAGCCCGAAAGAAAGCGTTCGAGACATTGTTCGCGGCTCTGCGGCACATCCGGGCGCTCGAGCTTGCCGCCGGGCATCACCGTCAGGCTGGGGGCGCCAAGGCGGGCGGCGAGTTCAATCACTTCCCGCGTGTAGGCGAGCCGCACGGAACGGGCCTCGACGTCGTCTTGAATCCAGCAGGGGCTGTCATTGTCGCCGAGCGCGAACAGGGTGTAGCCGTTGAGGTTGGTGACCGTGAGCCCGGTCGCGTCGAGCGTACGCTTGAGTGCAGCGAGTTTCGCGTCGTCGCGCCAATCCGGCGGGTAGAGGTGCGGCACGTCGGCCATCAACTCAATGCCGTCGAAGCCTGCGCTGGCCACAAGATCAAGGACGCGCGGCAGCGGGTAGAACCGAAACGCGTTGCTTGCATACGCAAAGCGAAACGGCAATTCCTCGCCCATTCTCACGGGGCGAAGGCTCGGCGGGGTGGTGAACGGCCCGCAGGCCGTGTCGAAGTCGTCTCGTCCCGGCAGTGGTTTGTGCATGTCTCCTCCGAGCCCGCTCCCTCCATGTTCCATCAGGTGCAAACGAGTGCGACCGCCGGTCGGTTCGGATCATTTATGCGCACTTTATGTCGTCGTATGGTCGGCAGCCCCTTGCCAGGATCCGAGGAATGCGAATCCGTGGCGACGTGGAACAAATTGTATCACGCGAGAGCCGCCGGGAGCGGCACGGCGCGCAAGGCCGCGCAATCCAAACGTGTCGACGGGGCTCCCAGTCGTCGTGTGGTCAGCGTCCGCGCACGAGCGTTACGTCGCTTGTGTCGGCGAGTAGGTTGGTGACCGGCGTCGTGCCTTCCTCGTCGGGGCAGGTCGCTTCGTAGGTGCCGTTCGCCGGCACGGGGATTGCCCACTCCCCCTCGCCGTTGGTGCGCGCCGAGAAGAAGTTGTCCGTGTTCGCGAGTGGGCCGGAGGTCGGCGAGATGCACACCTCGACGTTCTCCGCCGGGGAGCTGTCGGGGTTCTCCACGGTGCCGCTGATGGTGCCACGCGGCTCCATCTGCAGATTGAACGAGTAGATCGGCTCCTCGGGGTCGTTGTAGAAGTGTTCGTAGGCAATCCCTTCTTCGTTGTAGACGACGAGTTGATATTGCGCGTCCCAGTGCAGCCGCACAATCCGCTCCCCCTGGCCGTCAATCTTGCCGACGTCGAAGATCACCAGCGGCGCATTCTCTGAGTGGCGGCGCTTGACGAGGACCTGGGCACCGACCGCGG
>SKZP01000141.1 GCA_007127275.1 Planctomycetota bacterium | reverse complement strand
GGTGGCGGTGGCCGTGAGCGCGAAGGTGGCCGCGACCGTGAACGCGACGGCGACGACCGAGGCTCCCGGCCGCGCCGGCGGCGTCGGGGGCGCAGCGGTGCCGTAAGCGGCGAGTCCGGCGGCGGCGGCGACGACTAACGCCACGCAACGCGTTCCAACCACACAAACCCACGGGTTGCGGCCCGTGAGGCGAAGACGCAAAACGGGCGGGGCTGCGGCCTCGCCCGTGTGCGTATCACTCCCCCTTTTCGCTCTACTTCGAACCGATCCCAAAGGAACCTCGCATGCACGAACGCCAGTCGCAGCAACCCACTTGGCCGGCCCTTCCGTATCCTGAATGGCGCGAGACCTGCGCTGCCTTGCACGTGTGGTCCCAGGTCGTCGGCAAGTACCGCCTGGCGCATGTCCCGTGGGTGAATCACTCCTGGCAGGCGACCCTTTATGTGACGCCGCGCGGCTTGACCACCGGCGTGATCCCGGACGGGCCCCGGGCGGTTACGGTCGAGTTCGACTTTTGCGACCACCAACTCGTTGCGGAAGCCGAACGCGGGACACGTGCCTCGTTTCCGCTCGAGGAGATGAGCGTGGCCGACTTTTTCGCACGGACCAAGGAGCTAATCCGCCAGGTCGGCGGTACGCCGAGCATTCACGGCACGCCCAACGAGGTGCCGGATGCGGTGCCGTTTGCGCAAGACACCCAGCGCCGGCCGTATGACGCCAAGGCGGTGGAGCGGTTTCACGAGGCGCTGTTGCGGATGGTGCCGGTGTTCGAGCATTTCCGCACGGGCTTCGTGGGCAAGGTTAGCCCCGTGCACTTGTTCTGGGGGGCCCTTGACCTTGCGGTGACGCGCTTCTCCGGACGCCGGGCACCGTTGCATCCCGGCGGCGCACCCAACTTGCCCGACGAGATCGCTCACGAGGCGTATAGTCACGAGGTCTCGTCCGCCGGGTTTTGGCCGGGCGGCGGCGGCGTCGAGGAGCCGATGTTCTACTGCTACGCCTACCCCGAGCCGGAAGGGTTTCGAACCTGGCCGGTGCAACCGGACGGGGCCTACTTCGACGAGACGCTCGGCGAGTTTCTGCTCCCCTACGAACGTGTGCGCACCGCGGCGGATCCGCACGCGACGCTGCTTGCCTTCTTGCGCTCCACCTACGAAGCCGCTGCCGAGTCAGGCGGCTGGGACCGCGCCGCGCTAGAGTGCGAACTGGGCCAGCCCCGCGTGCCGCGAAGCATCAACTAACCGAGCCGCTCCGGACGAGGCGCATCTGAACCGCAAGCCGTTTGAAAAACGCGAGAGCGCGAAGCGCGAGCGAGCGTTGTATGCACTGACGTGCAGCGCATACAACGTTCGCTTCGCGCTCGTAACGGTGTTCGTCGGTGGCCTCCTTTTGCCACTTGCTGCCCGTAGAACTGGGTAGCGGGTACGGAGGCCCACCGCTTCGAAAGGGACGGCCTGCTTGGAGGCCGTGGTCGAACAACTCGCAAGTTGAGCGACCAAGCACGAATTCGAAAGGCGCCCCTCCGTGCCCGCCGGTCGTGGATTCCGCTCGCACTCTTGAATTCCCGGGGGAGGAGTTGCGCGAGGCCGTTCGACCGTGGCTGTTCCTTTGCGGACACGGAGCGCCGCCCTACAAATTCGTGCTTGGTCGAAAATTCTCTTGTTCATCCACAGCTGCTAGCCGCGGGCGACCTTGGCGTTGACCTTTACGGTGAACAGCTCGTCGTTCTCAATGGGCGGATCCAACTCCGAGAAGACGGCGCCGGGCGGCAGCAACTGCATGTTCTCGCGCTCGCGAAAGAGTTGCCACTCGGGCGCGAAGCCGTCGCCGACTTTGTCGCGCAGGTAGACGTTGAGGTCGAAGCCTTCGGCTTGCTGCAGATGCGTCACCATCCCGTGGACCACCTCGCCGACTTGCGCGCGTTCGTTGAGGTGAATCTTCACCTTTCGTTTGGTCGGCTCGAGGTAGACGCTGACGACGCGACCGTCGTCGGTTTGGTGGTGCGCCGGGGTGGGAGAGGATGTGGATTCGCTCATGACTTTGCCGTGCGGGTTTGTCGGGCCTGCGTTGCAACCGTGGTGGCGAAGCGTGCTAGGCAGGTGCGCCGCCGTGGTGCGACGCACGTGGCCGCTGGCCACCTCCCCACGTCATTGTATCCGACGCCACCGACATGTGCGCCCATTTCGCGCCGGTTTCTCGGAAGCGACGGTGCGGCGACTGCGTTGGATGCCAATGTAGAATGGGAGCACACCAGGGTGCTCGTTCCTTTGGCTTCTATCTGGCGCGGCGCATTACCATTCCCCCCGGGTTCCATGAACGACGCGACGACGCTTCCCTCTCGTCTTGCGCTTCTCGCTGTTGTGGTGCTGCTCGGCGTGGCGCTGGCCGGCTGTGCCGTCGTCGTGCGTTCCGACACCGGCTATACATGGTGGTACTACCCCGAGCAGGACGTCTACTACAGCCCGACCATTGACGCCTGGGCCTACTGGACCGGCAAAAACTGGGTCGTTGTGCAGACGCGCCCCGGCTGGTTCGAGCCCAAGCGGGAAGTCCGCGTCATCCGTATCCGCTACCGCGGTCCACGGCCCTGGACGGAGTGGCACACGCACCGCCGCTTGCGATGAATGACGCGGCGCCGCGTTTCCGGCCGCGCTGGATGCGCAGTCAAGAGGCTGTGGCCAAACCAGATAAGCTTCGAGCTCGCACAAATCCGAAGGGCTTTGCCCGCTTCGCCCGTGGGTCGGAGCGTGATACGCGTGTGACCCACGGGCGAAGCCTGTGGGCTTGGGGGAGGGGCAAGAATCCCCCATTGTAGACCTTTAACCGCTGCTTTCACCGCTGCCGCTGCTGTTGCCGCCTTTTTTGCGGCGACCGCTGGGGGTGGGCTCGCCGTTGTGGCGCTCGCGCTCTTCCACGGCGGGCTCGGCAAAGAGGATGCGGCCGGTTTGCTTTTGCAGAATGCTCGTTACGGTAACGATGATCTCGTCGCCGATGAAGCGCTTGCCCCCTTTGACGACGACCATCGTACCGTCCTCGAGGTAGCCCACTCCTTGGTTCGGCTCCTCACCGGGGCGCAGCACCTTGACGGTGCGCGTCTCGCCGACGAGCACAATCGGCCGCAGGGCGTTTTCGAGCTCGTGCAGATTGACCACTTCGATCCCCTGCAATTGCGCGAGGCGGTGCAGGTTGTTGTCGGTGGTGAGGATGCGCATGTTGCTGTCGGTCGCCATCTGGATCAGCTTGCCCTCGGGGCTGAGCTGTTGGTCGGTGAAATTGGTGCTGATCGTTTCGAGGCGGATCCGCGGGTTGTTGCGCAGTTTGTTGAGCAAGTCGAGGCCGCGTTTGCCACGGGTGCGCTTGAGCGTGTCGGAAGAGTCGGCAACGCGGTGAATCTCCTGCAGCACGAAATCGGGCAGATAGAGTGACTGGTCGATAATCGCGGTCTCGGCGATGTCGGCGATGCGCCCGTCGATGATCACCGAGGTGTCGAGCAACAGCCGCTTTTGCTGCGGGCCGACTTGCTTGAGTTCAATAAACGGAATGACGAGGCGGTACTTGTTGCGAGTCCGCATCACCAGCACGACCGAGAAGTAGCAGACGAAGGTGGTAATCAGAAGGCCGATGATCTGGCGCTTCTGCTCGCCGGACTCGTCCATGGGGACGTACTCGGAGGGTATGTAGGCGATGATTTGGACGAAAAAGACGGAGACGAGCAGGCCGAGCAACAGCCCGGTAATGATTGAGTAGAAGACAGACAGATAATACTTGCCGAAGTAGGCCTCGAAGCCGACGAGCAGGATGGAGGCGGCGACGCCGAAGAAGATACCGACGAGGGCGCCGCTGTCGGCGTCGGCTTCGGGGACGAGGGTAAGTCCGAGCTTCCACGCGGTGAGCGTAAACAGCAAGACGAAGATCGCGCGGATCACATAATAAACCATTGCCGAATCATTGTTTCCCGAATGGGTTTCCTTCATCGGCTCGCCCGCTTTCGTTGGTCGCGCCTTGTCGAGTTGTGTCGCATCAAGCATCGAGAACGTTCAAGGTCGCCGCGGCCGACGGGCGAAGATTGCTTCCCCGTGCCGACGGGTGTGAATCAGCGCACTGACTCGCCAACAATCGGCCGGGAGTATAGCACCGCGGCGTGTTAGCGCCAAGTGCACCCCTCGTGCACGTGCATCCTGCGAACGGGGAAACCTTGAGTACAAGCCCACGGCCCGTGGGTCCGTCCACCTCCGGCACTTGACCCACGGGCCGCAGCCCGTGGGCTTGCAAGAACGACGTTTCCCCACCTGCGGCATGCACGCCCCTCGTGCCCACTGGTTGGGGGAGTTGCCGGAAAATGTTGGCACAGCACCTCCGAAGTCGGGCGGCCACCCGCCCGCCTGTCACACAACCCGCTCGCATGTGGAACGCTGTGGGCGGCCATGGTGGCCCGCCCTACGGAAATTGTCGTTCCACACCTGTTCCGGCTGCACCCAACCTCGAACCGACGTCTTGGCGCCGTCGCCTGTCGGTTGCTCAGGTCGGTTGGTCGGTGGGGCGCATCAGGATGTCGTGAACCTGGACGTGCGGCGGCTGCTGGAGTGCATAAAGCAGCGCGCGTGCGACATCGGCGGGCTCGAGCACTTTGTAGTTGCTGTAGGTTTGTGCGGCGCGCTCGGTGTCGCCGTGGTGAAAGTTTGTTGCGAACTCGGTCTCGACGAAGCCGGGGCTGATTGCGGTGACGCGGATACGGCTCCCAAGGCTACGCAGCTCCTGGCGCAGGCCCTCGGTAAGGTGGCGCACCGCGGCCTTGGTCGCGGCGTACATGGCACCGCCGGGGCCGGGGACACGGTAGCCGGACATGGAGGAGACGTGGAAGATGTGGCCGGGCTCGTCGGCGTCCTTACCGTCCGGGCGCATCAAGGCGAGCGCTTCGCGGGTGCAGACTGAAAGCGCGAGCACATTGAGCTCGAGCATTTCGCGCCACGACTCGGTGGGCGCACTGGCCAACGGGACATGGCGGCCGAGACCCGCATTGTTCACAAGCAGGTCGAGCCGCGAGCCTCGCTTGTCCCGCACAGTGGAAAAGAG
>SKZP01000589.1 GCA_007127275.1 Planctomycetota bacterium | reverse complement strand
GTCACCAGTATTGAAATCACCCCGCCGCGCAGTGTCGACCCCAGCAAGATCCTCAAAGGAGCGGCGGCACTGCACGAAGCGGGTGTCGACGCGGTCAACGTGCCGGACGGCCCCCGCGCCGCGGCCCGCATGAGTGCGATGGCGACGGCCTACCTGATCGAGCAGGAGTGCGGCATCGAGACCGTGCTGCACTACGCCTGCCGCGACCGCAATCTCCTGGGGATGATGTCCGACGCGCTCGGCCTCTACGCGATGGGGCTGCGCAACTTCCTGGCGATCACCGGCGACCCGCCCAAAATGGGCGACTACCCGGACGCCACCGCCGTGTTCGACGTGGACGCCATCGGCCTCGTCAACATGATCAACCACTTGAACCACGGCATTGACCCCGGCAACAACTTCCTCAAGGAGCCGACCGGCTGGCTGATCGGCGTGGGCTGCGAGCCGGGCGCCATTGACGTGGAGCGCGAGGTGCGCCGCTTCGAGTGGAAGGTGCAAGCCGGTGCTGAGTTCTGCATCACCCAGCCGGTGTTCGACCTGCAGCAACTGTTCGACTTCATGGAGAAGATTGAGCATACGCGCATTCCTCTGGTCGCCGGCGTTTGGCCGCTGGTCTCGTTGCGCAACGCCGAGTTCATGCACAACGAGGTCCCCGGCGTGGTCGTGCCGGATTGGATCATGGACCGGATGCGCGCCGCGCAGGACAAGGGCAAGGAGTTCGCCCGCGAAGAGGGCAAGCAGATTGCGTTGGAGATGATTGAGCAGTTGAAGGACCACGTTCAGGGCGTGCAGGTCAGTGCGCCGCTGGGGATGGTGAAGTTCGCGCTCGGCGTGCTTGACGCGGTGAAGGACAAGCGGGAGCCGCAAGGCCACGAGGCCTCGCGCTGGGTAGGAAACGGCACCGCCGTCGTCGCCGACGCCCGCAAGAAGGGTCTCGACCTGACCGCGGTGCAGCAAGCGAACGGCGCCGCGACCGCAGCAAGCGCCGACGGCAACGGCGCCCGCACCAGTGGCTCCGCCACCAAGGCGCCGGACGCCACATAAGCCCACCGCCTGTGGCAGCGGGGCCTTGTGTTCGGTGACGTCAGACCCAGGGGCCGCAGCCTGTGGGCTTGTACAGTCAACGACTCCCCAACTGCGGAACGGACGGTACCGGCGCTTCGCGCTTGCGTCCGCGCGACGCAAACCTATACTGCCTCGTCACGAACAAGCCCGGACGGCGCAAGCGCCGGGTAGCCGAGGCCAAACACGAACAAGAAAGAACACAACGGGGTGGCAAGATGAGCCGGCCGAAACGACAGAAAATGAAGGCGCGCATCAAGCGCGAGGCGAACAAGTTGGCAACCGCCGGCGTCCCGAAAAAGCCGAGCAAGAAGCTCGTGCGCCTGGCGAAGCTGCACAACGTTTCGCTGACCAAGTACCACCACGACAAATCGGTCAACAAGCGCTTTTGATTCCCTTGCCTTCGGGATTCGTTCGCGCTGTCGAAGGTTGCGCCGGCAACGTCCGCGACAACTCCGTCCCCATCGCCCGTCCGTCGCGTCGGAGCGCTGTGGCTGTTGCGCGGGCATGCCACGGCACATACAGCGGCATCAGAAATGGTGGGTAACGGAAGTTGCGCCAAGTCACCGACTTCGTCGGTGGGTCGCATTCCACCATTTCTGATGCCGCTGTACCGCTTACCACTTGCCGGTTGTATCTCCGCTTGCCAATCCCGCAACGCAGACATGCAAACGTGTCGGCGGTCCCTTGCCGGCCGCCGGCGGAACCCCGTTGGCTTCGCTGCGGGTGTCATTGCCCTGCGGCGAAGCTCTTCAGGTTAGAGGGGGTCACGCGGTCGTGCCACCGGCATCCTCGCCGCTTGCGGGGTGTTGTGCCGACTGGTGCGGCGGGTGCGGCTCGGGTCGTTCCGCTTCTTCGCGCATGATGCGCTTGATGGCCTGGATGTCCTGACGGATATTCGCGGTCAGTTTGTGTACGCGCGGTCTCATCTCCAGGCGCGCCTCCAAGTCGGCGAGCATGCGTTCCCACGACCCGCCGTAGAGCTGGTCGCGCAGGAAGCGCAAGTCCTCGTCTCCTTGGAAGCGAAAGGCGCTTGCTAGTTCCTGGTTCATGGCGTCAACCTTTGGTCGTCTTCGTTGGGGCACCCCCCGAGGCGCTCTCCGCATCCGCGCAGGCAACGCCCGCCGGCTTCTCGAGGGCTGCTTCGTCGGTCGTTTTGCGCAGCGTCGTCGCTGCATCATAAATGATGAGCGCACAAGGACGAACCGCGCAAGCTGGCATACCCGCGCTGCCTAGAGCGGGTACACCGGCAACCACAATGTAAAATATGTTGGTGGTGGCTGTCAACCGCGGCGGCGTGTGCAAACCCACCTGCCACACCGGCTGCCGGCCCAACAGCTCCCTTACCAACACACCTAGGTCTTCCGTCGAGGGCCCCGCCATGTGCGCCGGTTATGGCGTTGACGGAGCATCCTCGGCAGACTATTCAGTACGCTGTGTCCAAAAAGGTTCACGCTGGCGAACCGTTTTCCATCGCTTGCTCGCGGCGCCCGTTTCCCTCACACTGGGACCGCACGGCGTGCTCCACCGCGTGGCCCCACCGCTCGGTCGGCTGAACCTACGGTATCCATCGGCATGCGCATCCGATATCTGGAGTTCGATTGGAAAGAAGCTCGCCGACGTATGTCCCGCGAGACGCTGATGCAGTTGTGGAACCAACTGTTGCTGCGCACCAACGGCGACGTCGACCGCGCCCTCGCCGTGCTCGAGGAGCTGTGGAACCGCTACGATTTTTTCGGCGGCGAGTACACCTTCGAGCAGTTCGTCCAAGACCTCGAACGCGACGGCCTGATCCGCCGCACCGCCGACGGCCGCCGCCGCACCGGCAACCGCGGTGAGCCCGGCGAGAGCGACGACGACGCAGACGGGGTGCCCGGCATGCTCGACGACTACGAGCTCACCCCCCGCGGCGAGCGGATGATCCGCCAAAGCGCCCTCGACGAGGTCTTCGGCGACTTGCAGTCCGTCGGCGCCGGCGAGCACCGCACCCCCCGCGAAGGCACCGGCGGCGACCCGCTCAGCGAAACCCGCCCGTTCCAACCCGGTGACCTCTCCAGCGACGTCGACTTCACCCGCAGCATCCAAAACAGCCTCAAGCGCTCCGGCCTCGACGAATTCGGCCTGCAAGAGGACGACCTAGAGGTGTACGAAAAAGAACACTTCGCAAGCTGCGCCACCGTGCTGATGATCGACATCAGCCACTCGATGATCCTCTACGGCGAGGACCGCATCACCCCCGCCAAGCAAGTAGCGATCGCGCTCGCCGAGCTGATCCAAACCCGCTACCCCAAGGACAGCCTGGAAGTAATCACATTCGGCGACGACGCCGACATCATCAGCGTGCGCGACCTGCCGTACCTGCGAGTCGGCCCCTACCACACCAACACGAAAGCCGGCCTGCGCCTAGCCCAGCGGCTGCTATCGAAAAAGCGGCAAACCAATAAGCAGATCTTCATGATCACCGACGGCAAGCCCAGCGTGATCCACGAACACGGCCACCTCTACAAAAACAGCTTCGGCCTGGACCCCCGCATAGTAAGCAAAACCTTAGAAGAAGCCGACGCCTGCCGCCGCAAGCGCATCCGCATAAGCACCTTCATGATCGCCGACGACCCGGTGCTCGTCCGTTTCATCGACGAGTTAACCAAGTTAAACAAAGGCCGCGCCTACTACTCCAGCCTAGACCGCCTAGGCGGCTACGTCTTCGTAGACTACGTAAAAAACCGCCGCCGCCGCCTGCGGTAGGGGCCGCGTAAACACGCGCAACGTCGCACTGCGCCCAATGAACTCATCGGTGCGTCGAAGTTGAACTTCAACCCGCAACTCGTAGCCCCGGCAGGGGCGTTCCCATAATAGCCACGGGCTTTAGCCCGTGGTGGGTGCGATGGGCGCTTCCAGGTGCCACGGCCTAACGTCAGGTGGCTACTTGAAGGCCGCCCTACGGGGCTATCTTATCTATCTAAGGGCGATCGGCAACGCGGCTCACTCCACGACCTCCGGCAGTCGCCACAGCTTCGCGTCGTAGTCGCTGGACCCGGTCAAGGCCCAGCGGCCATCGAGTGGGCGTCGAGCGTGCGGGCCCATGTCACACCCTCCTCTCCTTTCAACTGCCACAGCTTCGCGATGCGGTCGTTGGAACAGGTCAAGGCCCAGCGGCCATCGGGAGAAAATGCCACGGAAGCATCCAAGTCGGAGTGGGCGTCGATGGTTATGGCCTCGTTCGCACCGCCTTCGCTATCTAGCCAGCACAACTTTGCTGTGCGGTTGTAGGTGCTAGTCAACGCCCAACGGCCATCGGGGGAAAAAGCAACGGAACCAAGCCCCAGCCCCCCGTCGTGGCCGCTGAAGGTGCAGACCTCGGTTGAAACTCCCTCGGCGTTGATTCGCCATAACACCGCGATGCGGTCTCTGCCGGTCAAGGCCCAGCGGCCATCGGGGGAACGCCGCGGACCAAACGTGCGAGTACCTGCCAAGCGTGCCGGCCTTGCTCACGCCCCCTTTGCCATCTAGCCGCCATAATTTCGCGTAGTCTCCGCCGGTCAAGGCCCAGCGGCCATCGGGGGAGAACGCCAAGCTGTCATTGCAATAGCCGAGCAAATGGGCGTCGTTCACCCCGCCTTCGCCATGGAGCCACCAAAGTATCGTTGCGTCGTGACAGTGGACCACCGCCCAGCAGCCATCAGGGGAAAACGCAACCGAGTACACCAGCCTTGCGTCCAGGGTGGCGCGCTCCTTCACCCCGCCGTTGCCGTTTAGCTGCCACAGCTTTACGGCATCCACTGAGCCGGTCAAGGCCCAGTGGCTATCGGGAGAAAACGCTACGGTATCTGTTTCATCGCCGAGTTTGCGGGCCTTGCTCGGACTGCCTTTGTCATCAAGCCGCCATAGCTTCGCCGTCCCGAACGAGAGGGCCAACGCCCATTGACCATCGGGGGAGAACGCCACGGAGTTAACGGAGCGCAAGTCGGCGTCGTCGAGAGTGCGGGCCTCGGTTACCCTCTCGTGGTCATCCAACC
>SKZP01000072.1 GCA_007127275.1 Planctomycetota bacterium | reverse complement strand
CGACCCACGGGCGAAGCCCGTGGGCTTGGGGGAGGGGCAAAATCCCGCGTTGTAGACCTAGAGGCGCTCGAGGACGTCCATGATCGAGCGGTCCTCGATTTGCAATGCTTCGAGGACGCGCATGAACTGCTCGAAGGCGTTGTGCAAACGGTCCTGCAGCGGATGCGGCACGTACATCGGTTCCTTCGACTCCGGCAAGTAGGGGGCGACGTCGGTTCCCTCGACCTCGATCTTTGCGCTGTGCAGGTCGACGTGAATCGCGGCACTCTTGCCGCCGGGCATTCGCACGCGAGCCGTCACCCGGGTGGGGGAGGCGTGGGTGGTAACCGGCAGGTCAAAGTGCATCTTCTGCGCGGCATGGGCCGCAAAGTTGTGAGCGAGCGCCTCGCACATCTTCAGGTACGGCTCGGGGAAGGACTCGCCGGGCAGGCTCGTCTCAATCAGCACTTGAACCGCGTCGCGCACCACCTCGGAAAGCACCGTCGGCGAGACCAGCCGGACAGGGACCGCTTCCCCGCTCGAGAGGCGATAAAAGGCAATGTCGCCGGTGCGGCCGACAGCGTCGCGGAACAGGTCGCTTGGCATGTCCCGGTGGCGCAGTGGCCAGTAGGCGACCAGGTCGTCGTCGCGCAAAACGCGGCGCGGATGTTGCCCCGGCCAGACGTCCCAGCCGAGTCGGTTGAGTGACTCGACGGCCTCGGGAACGACGACGCGGTAGCCGGCATAATCCGTCATCTTCATCGCCCGGCCGGGGGCTCGCGGCCACTCGAACTCGCGGAACAGCTGCGGGAAGGGTTGGCGCCGCCCCTGCGCAAAGAGGGCGTCGCGCCAAGCGTTCAAGCTGCGCCGTTCCTCGAGTTCGATCGGATGGGCAAGCCGCAGCTGCGCCCCCTCGGGCAGCGGGTGTGCGGTGCCGTCAACGCCGAGCAGTTCTAGTTTGACCGGCTCTCCGAGTTGCAGCTCGCCCAGGCGCGGGAAGCCTTCGTGGTCGGTGCCCACTTCCACGAACACGAGGTCGGCAACGACGATCTGCGCGACCGGATGCTCGAGGAGCGAGATCATATGCTTGGAGGCGATCGCCTGGCCAGTGATCAGTCGGCGGCTGAACAGCGCAATGAGATTGTCGACGAAATCTTTCAGTTCGCCGATCCCCGCGCGTGCCTCCTTGTATTCGTCAAGGGCGGCGATGTCGCGCGGAACCGTCTTGAGTAGGCGCGTATTCTTGCCGCGCTTGATCACGCCGATCATCGGCTGCCCATCCTCGTCGAGCACCGCGACCAACGTGTACTTCGGAAGCGTCACCGGCAAGGGAAACGTCAGCGGTTCGATACACGCCTCTCCGTGCTCCCAGGCGAGCATCGTCGGATCGGAAAGGCTACACGTCTCGGCGATGTTCGTCGCACCGGCAAGGACGGCACGACGGGCGTAGTGGCGACGCTGCGTGGCATTGATTTCGGCGAAGGCACTCCATTGCTGGCGCAGCGCCTCGACGCGACGGCGCACCTCTTCCGCTTCGCTGCCACCGCTCGGGCGCTCGTCGCCGCCGTTGAGCGGCAACAGGCCGAGCATGCGGATGGAGCGCAGCCGTCCTTCGCGGGTACCCGCCCAGACCTCGTCGCGACTTTCGCCGAGCATCGCCAGGGCCGCCTCGCGCAAGTGCGTGGTATGCCGGAAAGCAAGTTGCAGCTGATTGATCGCACTGATGGCGCGGTCGTGGCCGAGGCTCTCGCAGGCCTCGAAAAACCACTGGCGCTCATAGATTCCCTGGTTGCGCTCCCGTTGGGTGCGCAGCCCGAGATCGGCAATCATTTCGCGGACCTGTCGCTCGATGCGTGGCATCTCGGGCATCGCATCGCTGGCCTCGCCGAGGGCGGAATTGGCGTGCGCAAAGGCCCAGGCGACGAACTTCTGCAGCCCGTGCCACTCGCGCACCCGTTCAATGTCCCCCGCCCACCACGGCGCAACCATTGCAGCACTCAGCAGCGTCGAGTCGGCAAAACGCGCCAGCCGCTCCACCGGCAACGACTCGTCTGGGCACGGTCGCGTGTGTCGCAAGATGTGCCAAAGGCTCGAGGCGGCGGTGTTTTGATACTCGTTGCGCGTTACCTGGCGGACTTGTTCGACGTGCTCGAGGACGCGCAGCATCACCTCGGTGCCGGGCCACAACGGGATCACTTTCAACGGACCGTTCGGCGTATGAATGCCGGGGTCGTCGACCATCGTTTCCAGTCGTTCGAGGCAAACCTGTTCCACCAGCTGTTCACTGGCGGAACGGAAGGGGACGAGTGCGCTGATGCGAACCGTGCCGAGCACGAGGTGCCCCTCGAGCATTCGCAGCAACTCCGGCTTGTGCTCGACGAAGGAGCGCATCTCCGCCGCGTCGATCACCCCGGCGTCGAGCGCACGCCAAAGCAGGCTGCCGATCGCAAAGGCGGCGTGTGGCAGTGTCCCTTGCATCGTGAGGGCGACTTCGCGAAAGCGTCGCACCGCATGGTTGAGCAACGGTTTGCTCGGCGGGCCGAATGTTTCGTTGGCCACCAGCAAAAGCACCGAGACGCCCATCGGCGTAAGGGCGCGCCACCCTTCTTCGGAGGTGCGCTCAATGAGCCGTATCGCCACGTCGTCGAGCACCGCCGCGGTCACGGGCAGGGCTTGGTCGAGACACCACGCCTCGAGAATCTCCCCCAACAAGGGAGGTACGGGGCGGTTCTGAAGCATCAGATCCGCCCAGTCGGCAAGCGCAAGGCGATGCACCTCGCGGCCGTAGACCGCCTCGGTCTTCTCATACCAGCGCCGAAGGACCTCGAGTCCCGGATGCAATCCGAACCGGGACTGCACGAGAAGCTCAGCGGGACGGATCGAACGGTGTGCCATATACAACTGAGAGGCAACCGTTTCCCCGATCGCGGGCCACTCTCCCTGCCGTTCCTGAAGGAAACGGACCAACTGACCACGCTGATCGGAGCGAACATCTTTGAAAAGCGAATCAAGGGCTCCAGGCATGGAGGACGACCCCATCGTCGAGTGAAATGCAACGCACCGTGCCGGTACGCGAAGACCCCTTGAGGGGGGCACGGGATGATTGCTTTGGTGAACGGTGGGAGCATGATCACTCCCCACCATTCGCGCGGGAGCGAAATTCTATGCCAGAAGGTGACCTTGTCCGTAAAGCCCCAATCGCACTGATAATTGAAGACCCACCGAACGAGTGTCCGCAACGACCCGGCATTTTGGCTATTTATCAAATTCTCGGGCTTCGCCCAAGCGTCGCACGCACCGTGGGTCGCACGCAACCACTTTCGGGCTTTGACGCTCGGGCGAAGCCCGTGGGCTTGACGTGCGACATATCCACAACGTGGAGCTTGGGCGACGCAGGCGGCATGGCGTCCGGCGTGGCGCGAGGGGGAGCACGTGCAAGACTCGACTTGGCGGCTCAACGTGTGAAGCGGTCGAGGGCTTGACGCAAACTGAACTGCACCCGTGAGCGGGAGAGCGCGTCGCGCAGCGCCGGAAACGGCTCGTCGTCGTTCGGAAAGCCGCGGCCGACCAACTCAATGGCGGTCAATTCCAATTCCGTGTTCCCGTCGCCCACGGCGTCGCGTGCGTCCTCGGCAATCAGGCGCAACTCGCCCGTGGCCAGGGGACGCTTGCTCTCCTCGTCGTAGCGCACCTCCATGTGGCCGCGCAGGACCACGAGGTAGTCCTCCGGCCGCAACGGCTCGTGCACCTCGGGGCGGTACTCGCGAGCGGCAAGCTCGTCGTGGCCCGACTCGATCAAGAGGGCCGACATCAACGGCGAAAGGGCGTCCTCCGACATCTCCACCCCGTCCAGCACCGCGCGGACCTCGGAGCGCCAGTGCAACCGTTCCATGCGGGGCAACACGAAGTCGAGCCGGTGGGTCGCAACGGGAAACAGATGTCGCCAGGGTGCAAACCCCTCCGGCAGGCGGTCGGCGACGAGCCAAACCGTGCCCCGGTCGGCAAGCGACGGCTGCGCCTCGAGAGTGATCTGCAAGCGAACCGTGCGCGGCGCCGACGGCGGCGTCAACGCCAAGCCGTCACTGGCATGCGAGGCGCCGTGGCCGAGCACCGCCTCCTCCGACGGCAGTTCGCGGTCGAGGTGGCGCACGGGTAGCTCGCTGACGAGGCTCGGCCCGTGGTCGGTGATGCGCACGTTTGCCGGGCACCCCATGCCCACGGCATACAACGTCAGCGGCGCGTCTTCGAGCGCCGTTTCCGTCGCCACTGCCACCTCGGGGAAGAAGCGCGCATCCGAGGGAAGCCCCGCGGCAGTCGCCGTCTCGTCCAGGGTATGCAACCCAAGCTCCACCTCGACCGTGCGCGGCTCGAGCCGTTGCACGCGCACCGTGTGCTCGCCGTCGAACGCGATGCTGGCCGTGGCGAGCGCCGCTTGTGCCCACAACTCGGCGAGCCGGACAATCCCCGGTGCGTCGCCGTCGCCGAGCGCCGTTGACGAACGGACAACGGAGGTGTTGTCATCTGCCGGCGGATGCTGAGCCATCCACGTGGCGACCTCGCCGGCGGCTTGCCCAATGAGTTGCGCAAGGTGCTCGGGGTCGTGAGCGTCCACGGCGCGAAGGTTGCTGGGCCGGGGTTGCTCCCACTCGACCAGCCGTTGGCGGTCGACGCCCCACAATGCGTAAAAGGTGAAGCCGTCGCTGTAGTATGCCTTGCGGGAAAGCTCGAAGGGTGCAATGCGCGGACTCACCGGGACGCGGTCGCGCAACCGCTCGTCCGCCTCGCTCGGCACAAGCGTGGCAAGCAACAACTCCGTCACGCCTTCCACGGCGTCGAGAGAAGCCGCCTCCTCTGCGGTGTTCGGCGTGGCGTGAGCCGAGCTTGCAGAATGCTCCGCCGAGGTTTCGTTCGCAGCTTCGCCGTCACCCGTTGCCACCGTGGCCGGCTCATCCGACAAATGGCCCGGCGCGGCGTCGCCATTTTCTGCACCTGAGCGCTCCTTGTTCGTGTTTTTGTTGGCGTTGGCGTTGGCGTCGTCGGCCGCTTCCACGGCTCCGAGGTGGTGGGCCACGGCGTCGCGCACTTCTTCACGCAGCATCTGACGTGCCTGGGTTTGGGCCCGCTGATG
>SKZP01000618.1 GCA_007127275.1 Planctomycetota bacterium | reverse complement strand
CGAACCGCTTGCCGTTTGGAATGCGCAATAAGCCCACGGGCTTGGCCCGTGGGTGGAATCCAAGAAAACGGTGGATCCACAGGCAAAGCACGTAGGCTTTGTATTACGGATCCCAACCGGCAAGCAGTTTGGTTGCAAGTGAGAAAAATCGCTGAACACGGCCAGAAACCGCCAGCCAGAAACCGCCAGCCACCAGCCACCAGCCACCAGCCACCAGCCACCAGCAATGTCCGACCTTCGTGAAACCCAAACGCTGCAGGGCAAACCCGTGTTGATCCTCGGGCTCGGCCTCTTTGGGGGTGGGCTCGGTGCAGCACGCTTTTGCGCGCAGCAGGGTGCGAAGGTCACCGTTAGCGACTTGAAGAGCGAGTCGGAACTTGCACCGAGCCTGAAGCAGCTTGAGGGCCTGCCCATTCGCTACAAATTGGGCAGCCACGAGGGATTGCCGTTCGGCAAGTTTCACATGGTCGTCGTCAACCCGGCGGTGCCGAAGGATTCGCCGGCGGTGCAGCAGGCCGAGGCGCAAGGGGCCTACCTCACCTCGGAGATGAACCTCTTCATGGCCCGCTGCCCCGGCAAAGTCGTCGGCGTCACCGGCTCGAACGGCAAGTCGACGACCACCGCGCTGATTGCGCATCTCTTGCAGGGCAGCGACCGGCGCGTCTGGCTCGGCGGCAACATGGGCGTAAGCCTTCTCGAACAGGTCCATGAAATCGGCGAAAGAGACGCGGTCGTTCTCGAGTTCTCCAGTTTCTTGCTCGAGGATCTGCACTGCATCCAGGTGTCGCCGACCGTTGCCGTGCTGCTAAACATTACGCCGAACCACCTTGACCGGCACGGCTCCATGGAAGCCTACACCTGGGCGAAGTCGGCCATTTTTCGTTATCAACGCTCGCGCGAAATCACCATCCTCAACTACGACGACCCGCGGGCAAGCCTCTTGCAAGGCGACGTGCCGAGCCGACTCGCGCTTTACTCGCTGAAGAAGAAGATTCAGCCCGGCGGGTGGGTTGAGCGCGGTGAGTACCGCATGGACCTGGGTAAGGAAGCGAAGCGCGTCGCCAGTGTCTCCGCCTGCCCGCTGCCGGGGGCGTACAACCGCTCCAATGCGCTGGCGGCCATACTCGCCGCGGCGGTGATGCGCACGCCTCCCTCGGAGATTGAGCGCTTGCTGCCGACCTTCCCGGGGCTTGAGCACCGCCTCGAATCCTGCGGCGAACGAGACGGCGTGACCTTTTACAACGACTCCGTCTCCACGACGCCCGAGTCGAGTATTGCCAGCGCAAGTGCCTTTCCCGGCCAGCGGTTGTGGCTGATTGCCGGCGGGGCCGACAAGCAACTCGCCTACTACGAGCTTGCCGAGGCGCTGACCGAGTCGAACGTTGCCGGGGTCATCGGCTTCGGCGAGATTGGCGGGCGGATGGTCGAGGAGTGCCGGCACCAGCCGGATCTTGCCTCGCTGCCGTTGATCGCCGTGCCAGATCTTGCGCAGGCGTTGGAGACGTTGCGGCCGCTGGCCAAGCCGGGAGAGGTGGTGCTCTTTTCACCGGCCACGGCGTCGTATGATCAGTACGCGAACTTCGAGCAGCGTGGCTACCACTTCAAGGAATTGATCGAGGGCTGGACGCGTGACGAAAGCGGAGCGGCGGCGGTTGTCGACGACGGCGCGGGAGACTTCTTGGCAACCGGCGCCCCCTTCGAGGATCAAGCGTTCGGCGACCACGGCTTCGGCGACGACCCCTTCGGGGCGGACGCACCTGCGGCACCGTTCATTCAGGATCCGTTGGCCGACGACCCCGAGGCGCTGGCCAGCCAGGAAGAGTTCGAGGCCATGCCCAGTGATGCACCGGCCGACTTTGCCGTGGAAACCCCCGACTTTGGCACCTCCGAACCAACCGGGTGGTCGGACAGCGGCAATGCCGGTAGGTTCGCCCCCTTTGACGACGGAATGCCGTTCGAAGAGGCGTTCGGCGGTACCCAGCACTCGCAAGGCGGCGCACAGATGAGCGACGCCGGCCTCGAAATGAAGGCGATGCGGCCCCCCTCCGGCGGAGAAGAGGGCGGCAGCACCGCGGGATTTCCCACTGACTGGGCGGCGCAATCCTTCCCCGAGCCAGGCGCGTCCGACGTTGCCGACTGGCCCGCCTCGCCGACCGAAGAGGAAGGCAGCTGGGCCGAGCCGGTCGACGCACAAGCCTGGTCCGGGGAGCCGGCGCTGCCAAGCGACGACCCCGTTGCCGTTCCCGACTTCGGCGTTTGGGACGAGGAAGGCGCCGACCCCTGGGCAGGCGACCAATGGGTGGAGACGGAAACCGGCAGCAAGCCCGGCAGCAAACCCGGAAACAAGGCTGCCGCGGGCGAAAGCACGACGCCCGCAGCCGCAATTGACGACGACACTTTCGGCGACAACACCTTTGGCGGCGGCCTCTTCTCCGACTCGCTCAACCTGATCGAGCCCATGGAGTCGAATCTAGAGCCGGGCGAAGTCGGCAATGCAGGGTTTGGCGAGGAGGTTGCACCGCAGGATCCGTTCTTGCCCGCGCAGAACCCCGACGAGGATTCCGACATCAATGGCTGACGTCCCGGCGACCCGAGGAGTGACAGACAGCGCTGTGCCCACCGCGTACATCGTATTGATCGGCAACGAACTGCTCAGCGGCAAGGTGCGAGACCTCAACGGAACCTACGCCATCGAGGCGTTGCGCGCCCACGGCTTCGAAACGCTCGGCATGGAGGTGATTCCCGACGAGCACGGGCGCATCGTCGAGACCGTGCGTCGCGTTCGCGCACAGACTCGCCCGACACTGCTGATCACCTCAGGCGGCATCGGCCCCACCCACGACGACATCACCATCGCTGCCCTCGCCGAGGCACTCGGCCGAACGACGGTGCGCAACGCGGAGCTCGAATCCCGCCTGCGCGAGTACTACGGCGACCGCATCAACGACGACGTCCTCGCGATGGCCGAGGTGCCCGAGGGGGCGCACCTCTCCTTCGGAAGTTCCTTCTTTCCGCTGATCCGCATCGAGGAAGTCGCCGCCTTGCCGGGGGAGCCGACCTTCTTCCGCGCCAAGATCGACCGAATCGTCGCCGAGCACGCCGGCCAAGAGCCGTTTGTCACGCACACCTTGAAAATCGCCCGCGGCGAGTCGACGCTTGCCGCGCCTTTGCGCACGCTGCAAGCAGAGTTCCCCGCCGTGGCAATCGGCTCGTATCCGCGCTACGACGACACCGTCGGGAAATGGGTCACCCTCGTCGTCCTCGACGGCCGCGACCGCGAGCAGGTGGAAGCGGTGCACAAACGCCTTGTCGAGCAGCTTGAGCCGGAGGCCCTCCTAGAGGTCGAAACCGACTGACTTCGCCTCGATTACACATTAAAGGAGCTTGCAGGAAATCACGTCCGAACGTCGAGCGTCACGAGCGAAGACTGTGCGTGGCGAAGGAGGTTGCGTTCGGGCAGCGGAAACGACGACAACGAAGCGCCGTCGAGCGCCGTAGCTGAACTTCGAAAAAAATTTCTAACTGCTCCTAACGTCTTATGCGATTTGACGGTCATCGCGGACCGTGGCATCCGGTGCACGTGCCGTGCGGCGGAAACACAACAAAGGCGGGCATTTTTCCCGTGGGGCCACCCTCGCAAGGGGACCTGAACAACGGCGTCAAGGACACCAACAATGCGAAACCTATTCGTCCTCGGGCTCGACGAGGCAAACCGCAAACTGCTAGAGCCAATGGCGCAGGAACTCGACGTTAAGCTGCATAGCCTGCTTTACGACCGGCGCGCCGGCATTGACGAGTTGCCGGACGTCGACGAGGCAATCAAACAGGCACAAGCCGAGCTCGACGCGTTCGAGGGCAGCGTCGACGGCATCATCAGCTTCTGGGACTTTCCCGGGCGGCCCATTGCCTCCTACCTCTGCCACCAGCGCGGCCTGCGCGAGACCTCGCTGACGGCGGTACTCGCCTGCACACACAAGTACTGGGCGCGCGTTCAACAGGCCGGGGTGCTCAACGCCTCGGAAATTCCCGCCTTCGCGCCGGTGGATCCGCTGGCCTACACGGATACGGTGCCGGGCACGCTAGAGCTCGGTCTCGACTACCCGTTCTGGATCAAGCCCGTCGGCGCCTACTGCTCCATGTACGCCTACCGCATCGCGGACGAGGCCCACTTCGCGGCCGCGCTCGAACAAATCCGCGAGGGGATCGAGCCCATTGGCAAGCCGCTCGACCAGTTGATTGCCAAGGTGCCGCAAGAGGAGCTTCCTCCGGAGGTGCGGGACGTGCGCGGACACTTCTGCATTGCCGAGCAGGAGCTTTCCGGCCAGCTTTGCACGCTCGAGGGATATGTCTGGCGCGGCAAGTTTCATTCGCTCGGCGTGTTCGACTCCTTCAAGTACCTCGAGTTTCCCAGCTTCGAGCGCTACCAGTATCCCTCGACGCTTCCGCCGGCCATGATCGAGCGCATGGAATACACGGCACGCCTCGTGATGCGCCACATGGGCTACGACCACGGCACGTTCAACATTGAGTTCTTCTGCAACGTCGAAAAGAACACGGCGCATGTGCTGGAAGTAAACTCGCGACTGTCGCAGTCGCACGGCCCGCTGTTCGAGATTGTCGAGGGCTTTGCGAACCTGAAGATCATGATGGAGATTGCGCTCGACGAGGCGCCGTCGCTGCCAAAGCACAAGGGGAGTGCCCCCATGGCGGCCGTTTGGTTCTACCGGCGCCAAGGCGACGCGGTGGTGACGCGGGTGCCGACGCCGGAGGAGCTTCGCGAGGTCGAGGCGAAACATCCCGGGGTAAAGCTGTTGCCCGCGCCGCTCACGGAGGGGATGCGGCTGAGCGACTTACCGAACCAGGATGCGTACAGCTTCGAGTTATCCCGCGTGATTGTCGCCGGCGAGGACGAGGCGCAGATCAAGGAGCGTTACGAGGCCTGCATCCAGGACCTTCCTTTCGAGTTCGCCGAGGAGTAGCAGAGGATTGTCGCGCACAAGGCCACAACGCGAGCAGCTCAAAGGCGAGCGGGGCACGAAAGTCCCCCGAGTCAATGGGGCGCACGAAGAAACGTAGACTCAAAGGCGAGCGGGGGACGAAAGTCCCCCGAGTCAATG
>SKZP01000213.1 GCA_007127275.1 Planctomycetota bacterium | reverse complement strand
GGTCGGCGAGCCGGTGGTGACGTTCGCGCAGATGCTCCTTGCGCTTGCCAGTATTTCCGCGTTGTGCGGTGCGTTCTTCGCCTTGCTCGGGTTTCTCAATCACAACCAGATGCTCGACAAACTGACGAAGGTGCGCCATCTACGCCGGGAGGAGGTCGACGACGCGGCGCAGGCGACCATACGCAGCATGGTGAACAAGGTGGCGAACACCATTATCTTCCGGCAGATGACCCGCTTCCTCGCGGTGGTCGCGATGGCCGCCGCGCTGATTGGCGTGATTAGTGTCGCCTACCTGGTCGCCCAATGGTTGGCGCTTGCGTTGTTCGCGCTTGCGGGGTTGCTGTTGTTTGCGCCGATCTTTGCCGCGCAGGCATTGAAAATGCGCCTGCGCCAGGTGCCGCTCGAACACTGGCTGCCAAACGCCTACGACGCGGACGCGGCGGCGAATGGCGACGACCCGCCCGCACCGTCGCAAGCGCAGGAAGAAACCAGCCGCGAGGACCCGAAGGAGTGAGCCGAACTTGCATCACCGCGAACGCGTACAAAGGGTGCGCCGCCGCGGACGAGCCACGGCCGAGCTTCGTCACACACCGTTATGGCCAACGCTGAACCCGTTTTCCGCACCGGTATTGGTACCGACCGGCACCGCCTCGCAGCGGGCCGCGACTTGATGCTGGGCGGCGTGCGCATTCCCAGCGACGTCGGCGCCGTGGGCCACTCCGACGCGGATGCGCTGTTGCATGCCATCACCGACGCGTGCCTTGGGGCAGCCGGTTTGGGCGACATTGGCGAGCACTTTCCGGATACCGACCCCGCGTACGCCGGCGCCGACTCCGCCGTGCTGCTTGCCGAGGCCCTTTCGCTTGTGCGGCGCGAAGGGTGGCGTCTGGGCAATCTCGACTGCACGGTGCACCTTGAGCGACCGAAGCTCGCCGCGCACAAACGTGCCATCCGCGAGCGCATTGCCGACATCTGTGGCATCCCCGTGGGCTGCGTCAACGTGAAGGCAAAGACCGGTGAGACCCTAGGGCCCGTCGGTCGCCGCGAAGCGGTCGACACCGTAGCGGTGGCATTGCTGCTGCAGGTTTCGCCACCGTCTGGTGCCCGCGACACGAGCGAAGATGTTTGAAGGTCGGCATGTGTGTCGTCGTCGCCGAAGTGCCCGAGCGCGGAGGTTCCAAATTGCACAAAACGTTCTCCTGGATCGGCTTCTGTGCGACACTAGGGTGCGCAAAACCATTGGCTTCCTCCATGTAGTTTTTCGCCGCCCATGACTCGGCAACCCTCCCAGCCTAATGACCCACAAGCGCGCGCACCGCGGAATCATTTGCCGCCAAAGGGAGACAGTGCGGCGGTGGTGGCCGAGTCGCGGCCGGGCTCCTCGTCGGTGGTGCCGCTGAAGGACCGGCTGTTCGCGCACCTTTCCGTCGTCGACGGGTACATATCTCTTTCGAAGGCGCGCCGGGCGCTGGAGAAGCTCGTCCTCAACTTGTTCTCCGACGAGCCGGACGCGCGTCCCTCGGCCCGGCGCATTCTGGTGGAAGCTGGGGCGCTGACCGCGGAGCAGGCCAGCGAGATTCGTCGGATCCGGGAAGGGTTGCTGCTGGAGTGCTGGCGCTGTTACACGCTGTATTGGCTCGAGCCGTTCGACCCGTTGTATCCGCACCGTTGCAAGCGCTGCGGCGACGACCTCGCCTGGCCCTCGCGTCCGCCGGCGCCGTCCTTGAGCGACTCGGCGACGCGCTCGGTGGAAACCGAAGAAGAGCGCCAAGCGCGGGACTCGAACGCCTCCGACACGGGCAATGTCGCCGAGCTGATGCGCCGGCGGGATACCACCTCGACGTTTCGCCCGCCGACGGTTTCGCAAGTCGCTCGCGAATATGCCGAGTCGGCGCTTGGCGAACGGGACGAGCACGCCGCGCGGCTCGAACTCGAATTGATCGGCCGGCGCATGGGGAGTTTCCTTGTGCGGCAACTCGTCGGCCGCGGCGGCATGGGGTCGGTGTACGAAGCCTTTGACCCGGGGACGGAGCAAGTTGCCGCCATCAAGGTGATGATGCCCATGGCGGCCTCGGCGGTGGATTATGTGTGGCGCTTCAAGCGAGAGGCGGAACTCTCCAGCAAGATGCGCCACCCCAACCTCGTCGAGGTCTGGGAGTTCGGCGAGCTCGGCCCGTGGCTCTACCTGACCATGCCGTTCGTCGAGGGTAAGACGCTGCAGCAAATCTTGCACGAGCGAGGCAAGCCGTTGCCGGTGGAGCGAACGGTGCATCACATTGCCGACGCGCTCGACGGGGTGCACGCGGCCCATGAGATCGGCATCCTGCACCGGGATCTCAAGCCGGACAATCTGCTCGTGACACCGGAGGGACGCGTGCGCGTGCTCGACTTCGGGCTGGCGCGAGCACAACTCGACGACCGCATCACGCAAGTGGGGCAAACGGTTGGCACGCCGCGCTTCATGAGTCCCGAGCAGTGGCGCGACCAATCCGTCGGCCCGCAGGCGGACGTGCACTCGCTCGGCATTTCGCTGTACTACTTGCTGACGGGGCACTTCCCGTATCCGGACGCGGATACGCCGCTGGGGGCGTATCACTCCATGATGGACAATATGCCCGTGCCGCTGCGCCGGTACCGCCCCGAGGTCGGCGCGGAGCTCGAGGCGGCGGTGCACCGCATGATGGCCAAGGACGTGCGGCGCCGCCCGGCCGAGGCCCGGGAAGCGGCGGAGGCGCTGCGCAACGTGGTGCCGCCGCTGGACGAGTTGCGTGACGAGCCGCTTACCGGCGCGAACTCCGGCACTCGGATTACCGAGCTCGGCGGCGACGCAACGGACAAGCAACAGCGACGGCGCACGTCCACCCACACCACGACACCCGCGGCCTCAAAGAAACAACAGCAACGCCGCAAACAGACCGCAAGCGGCAGCAACCGCGACGACGCACGCACGCGCAACCACGGCAACGAAACCACGAAACGACGCGACGAACGGTCCACGCCCGCGGTTTCCCCCGGGGCAACCTCCGGCAACACCACGCTGGATCATCCGCTACGCGGCTCCGCACCGTCACCACGTACCCGCAGGGCGAGGCCCCTGTTCGCCCGGCTGAACCGGCGCCGGCAGGCCTTGTACGCATTGAGCTTAGCCGCCGTCGTCGTACTCGCCGTGTTGCTAACGCTGATTGCAACGGGAACCCTCTTTGGTGCGAGTGGTGGCACCGAACCCGACGACGAAGACGGAACTGCGACGAACAACGCCGACAACGACGAACGCGCGCGAGTGCCGGTTGCTCCGCACGCACTGAATAAGCAACACGGGCGCGAGGTCGTTTCGTTCTCTACTGTGGGTCCGGGACGCGTGCTTTCCCTGGACGCGGGGCGTATCCGTGCCGCGGGAGAGTTGCTCGTGGTGCCGGAGGCACCACTGAACGGCCGCGGCGAGCACTTGCTACGGATGCACCAACTCGAGCGGCAGGACGAGGTGGATGAGAACGTGCGCCTCGGCGTGCTGCGCCTTGCCGACGTCGAAGGGCATGCCACGTTGCCGTCGCTGTCGCTCGAGCTCGTCACGGCACCGCTCGACGAAGGGGCGACCGTGTATCTCTTGCTGACGCTCAATCAAGAGGGCGCCTTTCTCACCCAGGCACCCACCGTCGCAGAGCTGGCGGAAACACCGCCGGCGGCGACGGTACGCCGAAGCGAGGGAGGTACAACCGAGGACGACCTACGGGTTGCCGTCAAGATCCCCGAAGGCGTTACTGTCGAGCTAACGCAGTGGAGGTACTTTCCTAGAGTGGCCATGACACAACACTAGCTCCCCGGAACTGCGGCTCTCGCTCACTCGCCGCGTTCTCTACGGGGGTGCTGCTTCGCGTTACGAGGAGCGCAGCAGACGAGCGAGGTCCGCAGCGTGGCGCAGTAGGGTTTCCAGTTCGTTGAGCGGCATCTGGTTTGGCCCGTCGCTCTTCGCCCGCGCCGGCTCGGGATGTGTCTCCACGAACAGTCCGTCGGCGCCCGCGGCCACGGCCGCTCGTGTCAGCGTCGGAATAAAGCTGCGGTCGCCACCGGTGGAGGCGCCGAGACCGCCCGGCGCTTGGACGCTGTGCCCCGCGTCGAAGACGACCGGCACCCCGCTTGTGCGCTGCATGATGGGAATGGCGCGCATGTCGACGACCAGCGAGTTGTACCCGAAGCTCGCGCCTCGCTCGGTGAGGAAGACACGCTCGTTGCCCGTGTGCTCCACCTTCTTGACCGCGTGGTGAAGATCATGCGGCGCGACGAACTGGCCCTTCTTGATATTCACCGGCTTACCGGTACGCCCCGCCTCCAGCAAAAGATCCGTTTGGCGGCACAGGAACGCCGGTACTTGCAGCACGTCGAGCACCTCGCCGGCGGGGCCGCACTCCGCAGGCGTGTGCACGTCGCTCAACACCGGCACGCCCACCTCGTCGCGGATTCCTTTGAGGATCTCGAGGCCAGCTTCGAGGCCAGGGCCGCGCCACGACTCGAGCGACGTGCGGTTCGCCTTGTCGTAGCTCGCTTTGAACACGTACGGCAAGCCAAGCTCGGCACAAATGTCGCGCACAGTCGAGGCAACGGTTCTCGCCAGCGTTTCGTCCTCGAGGGAGCACGGCCCGGCAATCACGAGCAAGCTGCCGCGGTGGCCAAGGCGCACGTCCGGCTCGCGGATGGCGACGTCGCGGGTGGGAAGGGGGGACTCGAAAAGCGGTGTCGTTTCCATGCTCGTTGCGCTGAAGGGCCTCGGGCGTGTGGCGCATGAAGTGAACCACGTACGTTGAGCCAAGGCAACGCCGCCCCCACCCTTGTTGTGCATCTTCCCTTTGTGGACCCCTCGTAGCCACGCGACATTGCGTCACCTCATCACATGCGGCCCACGAACCTCGGTATCCGACGGGGTTCCGTCACTCCGTCGCGTTTCGCGAAGAACTCCTCTCTCGCACCTGATTCGCCATCCACCCCGCTGCCAAAGTTGTGATGAGGTGGCGGAACCGTTGGCGAAGGTGGCGTCCGCGAAAGTGCCGCGCCTCAACTTTAATCGTGAGCCGGTCACTCTTGGACACGGCGAATGGCCTGGCGCATGGTGCGGCTGGTGAGCAGT
>SKZP01000656.1 GCA_007127275.1 Planctomycetota bacterium | reverse complement strand
GACCTTGAAGTGTTGGTCGTGGTCCTGATTCGTGCTCGTGCTCATGCTCGGCGAGTCGTTCGACATCCTCGCCTTCCCGTGAAAGGCAACATCGCCGGTTGCCGGTCAGCGTAGCAGGCGGCGCACAGCGGCGGCGATGAAAAGGAGCATCAGTGTAACGCCTAGTACCGTCTGTACGACGACGAGCCACATCACCCAATGGCCGGCGCGCGGGCGCACCTCGGTGCGCCATCCGTGGCCGACCATAACGCCGGCGGAGTAGAGCGTGTAAAGTTGCACACGCTGGCCGAGGCTCAACTCACCGACGGGGTCGGCGGCGGGCTCGGTGCGCCACCCTTGCACTGCGGCCGGCTCGACCTGCAAAGCGCGTTGCTCGGCGCGCGCGGCGGACTCGCTCGACAACGCCGCGTCCTCCCAGTAGGAGTGCCGCGCATAAAACAACGCGAACAGCGCCATCACCACGAGCGCAACGGCGAGAATGCGCAGCGGTCGCGTGCCGTAGGCGGCTATCACGTCCATGGTCGTGTCGGTGGCGCAGCGGGCCTTGACGCCCAGCGGTATGGTGACGCGTTGAACCTCGTTGCGCGGCCGCGGCACCTCGAGCGAGCGCAACCGGTCGAGGATGCGTTCCCGTTTGTCGTTCAGCGGCTCGAGCCGGGCACGGATGGCTTTGAGCGTCAGCTCCTTGAGTCGCGGCCAGCCCGCGGAAGAGGTGCCCTGCTCCTCGGCGGCTCCGTGTGCGTTGGCGCCGTTGCGGACCTCGTGGCGGGCGCGGTTTGCCGCTTCGCGTGCGAGCAATTCCTCGCGACGCTGTGCCAACTCGCGCGGAAACTTCTCGTGCTCGACCTGTTCCGTATCCACGAGTTCACGCATCTCCTCGAGGGCGGAGATTTCCCGTTCCACGGCGAGCAACGCCTCATCCACCGGCTTGATGCCGCGCCCGGCGAGCGCCCACGTGGCACGCTGCATGCGGCGGGTGAGCACGAACGCCCAGTCTTCGTCGTCAATCTGCCCAAGCACATGGAACGAACGCTTGAGCAACGCAAACTCCTCGCGAGCTTTGTCGAACGCGACGAGGCGCGCCCCTCCACTTTCGAGCTTGAGTTGCGCATCCAGGCCGCCGCGCAGCCGTGCCCGCTGTTGTTCGCGACGTTGCGCTTTGCTCAGCCGCTGCGGCTTCGTCCCGGGCACGGCCGGATCCGGCCCCATCACCGCGTGGCGGTAGTGAAACAACTTCACCGGGCGCTGGCGCTCACTCTCCTTGAACGGTGGCACCTCGGGGTCGGCGTAGTTGTCTCGCAGATCCCACTCGTCGAGGTAAAGCTGGCGGCGTTCGAGGGTGAGCACATCCAGCGTCGCTTCCGCCAACGACAACGCCCGAAAGCGCGCCCCCTTGAGCAAGGCGCGGCCACCGACGTGCATTCCGTCCAGCGAAAGGCGGCCGCCGACATTGACGTTGCGCAAGTCAAGTTCCTTGCCGGCGAAGGCGTGGCTGAAGTCGCAGCCGGTGGCGAATGACGCCTCGGCGAAGCTTGCCGACTCCTCGAAGGTCGCCCGGCGAAACGTCACCCGGCCGTGAAAGCGCGTCGCCGAGGCAACGAGCGGCTTCGAAAAGACGCAGTGGTCGAAGCGTGCAAGCCCACGGAATTCGGCCGCCTTTTGCGTCAACTCGACGCGAACACGCGACAGCGGGTCGACGTTGAAGCGCACAAGTCCTAGAAAGCGGCTGGTTGCGAACACGGCGTCGCCGTGCATCACCGCCTCGGAGAGGTCGAAGGCGCCGTCCACCTCCATGCGGTAGCCGTCGACAAGAGCGCCGAACCGGCAGCGACCGAAGCGAGCCTCGCCACGCAAGCGCACGTGTGCCAAGCCGAGCGTGTCGGCGAAGCGGGCTTGCATGAAGTCGGCGTCGCCGGCCACGCGGCAGCGCTCCAAAGTGGCCGTCGAGCCGCAAGCCAACTCGTCGGCGCGCAAACTGCCGTCAATCGCCGCCTCGGTCAGCGCCAGCGGGCCGTACAAGCCGGCGCGGCCGAGGTCGAGTGCCGCATGTACGCGGATGCGGCGCATCCGGGTTTGGCCGAGCACAATGGCTTCCCGCAAGTCCAGTTCCGCCCCGACGTATACCTGCGACAAGTCGAGGTCGCCGTGGATCTCGGCCTTGCGAAACGAGGTGTAGCCGTCAATTTGGGCGCGGGTGAAGGTGGTCGAGCCCTCGAAGCGGCAGCCCTCAAAGCTCACGCTGCCGGTGGCGTGAAGCTGATAAAAGGTGCTGCGCATGGGCAGCGTCGTGCCGGCAAAGTCGGCGCGGCCGTCAAAGCGCGGCCGCACCGCGGCAACACGGTACAACACCTTGCAACGTATGATGCTTGCGCCGAGCGGGAAAGCGGCCCGGTTGAGGTTGAGCGTGCCGAAGGCGCAGCGGCGTATCTTCAGCGGGCGGCGCGGCCAGAGCACCGCGAGGCAGTCCGGCGCGTTCGGCCCTTGGCGCGGAATGTAGAAGTCCTCTTCCTGCGCGACCATTCGGGTGTGCAGCGGCGTACGCAGGTGCCAGTTCCCGGGGTTGTTCCAGTCGCTCGGCACGTAGCCGAGATCGAGGTCATGCACGTAGGTGTACTCGGGCAAGTCACCGGTGCGCAGCAACCGCTCGAGCGCCTCGTTCGCGTCCATAACGTTGTAGGTCTCGCCGTCGAGGGTGAGCTTGCCGCCAGGGCCGGGAATTTGCTCCGGTGCGGGCTTGGCTTCGTTGATCAGCTTCGGCGTCGGCGGCGGCTCAATCTCGGCGACGCGGCCGAGGGAAGCCCCCGTCAGGCGGCTCGACTTGTGACGCGGCGCACGAGCCGAGGTATGCGGATCCTGTGGGCGGCTCATCCCGGCGACGGCGGCGCGCACCGCTTGGCCGACGTGCGAGACGGCGCTCATGCGTTGCGACGGCATGGCCTTCGAGCGGTCCACGCTGCCGGTCGTGCGTGCGCTACCCGTTGCCGGCGGCGCATCCGGCTCCGCCACTTTGGGCCCCGGCCCCTCCGGAGGTGCCTCCACACCGTTCGCGTCGTTCGCCGCCGCTAGCTCCGGCGCCTCCGTAGGAGCGAAGTCAATAAGGAACGGATTGAAGCCGTTTTCGACGGAGAGCGCCCCCACCACGTTTTCTGCGAGCACCGTGTCGTTCTCGAGCGACGTCGCCGGGTTCATGGAGTGGAAGGTCGTTCCGGTCCAATCCTCGAAACCGAGGTCGCCCGTATCAATCACCGCGGGTGCGCCGTCGGAGGAGCCGAACGGACTGCTTGTCTCCGACGGCTCCGCCGGGCCAATGTTGAACGGGTCGAGGGCCGCGGCGCCGGCCGTGGTCGGCGCCTGACTCTCCTCGCCCGTCGAGGACTCCCGCGCAAAGCCAAGCAACTCGATCCACATCGACTCCGACAACGACACCGAAGCGGCTCGTTCACCCGAGCTTTGACCCGAGGCCGTAGACGCCCCTTGGGGTGCGTCGTAGGTGTCCGACGAGTCCTCCCACTCCCCGTCTTCCTGCCGCGCCTCTACCTCGGGTAGCTCCGGCCAGGCAATGCGTCCTGTCTGCGAGCCCGCCGGCTGCGTCGCCGCCGCCGAGCTCGAAGCCGCATGCGGCGAGTCGTTGACTTCCGGCGGCGGCACGTCCGCGTCGCTCGAGTGCGGCACGGGTGCTTTCGCGTCGTTCGCGTTGTCGTTGACGTCTCTCCCCTCGTCGCCCGCGCTGCCAACGCTTTCGTCCACGTTTCGTGCGGCTGCGTTGACGTCTTCCGAGTCGCCCTCCGCAATGTCCTCGCGGGTAGAACGGACTGCGTCCTCCGCGAGCTGGTTTGCCGTTTCGGAGTCCGCTTCGGCCTTTTCCGCGGCAGCCCGCAGGGTTTCCTCGAGTCCCAGTGGCACATCCTCATCCGAAACGCGACCGCTTGCTGCGTCCTCCGGCGGGGATTCGTTCGCAGCAGGCAACTTGTGCCCCTGTGCATGCGGCTCGTCGACCCCTGCGCCGCCGTGTTCGCGTGAGACAGTGTGCGACGCCTCCTGGGAGAGGGCGGGGTGCCGGCGTCCTGGCGAACGTTGAACCTCGCTCTCGGATTTGCCGTGCTGCGACTCGTCGCCGACTGCGGCAGCGTCGCCGCCGCTGTCGCCGCGTCGCTGCATTCCGGGTCGGCGCCGTCGCGGTCGTGCGGGTATGGCGACTTCCGACGGTTGCGCCTCCGGCGGACGCGAGGCGTGCGCCTCCTCGGGCGGTGCATCCAATCCAGCGGCCAGGGAACGAGACTTGGGCAATGCGGGCTTCCCCGGGCGGCGCAGACCGTCCCGTTTGGCTCCACTCGGCCGGGGCTCGCCACGCATCACCGGAACGCGTCGACGACCCGACGACGTCGGCGACGAAGCCTTCGCATGCTTTGGGGCATGCGTCTCGACCTCGACAGCATTGACCGGCACGCGAAACGTCGTCCCGCAGCGTTTGCAGACCACGAACTCCTGCGTCGCCGCCACACGCGAAGCGAGCAGCGACCGGCGGAAGCACGCCGGGCACTCAACCGGAATCGCCGTGGCCATACGCGAGCCGTCCAAGTATGCAACCTCCCTGATCCACAAACGGTTGTCGCAGTATATCGCGACCACTGCCGTCTGGCAATCTCCACGGCTGCCGGAGCGCTTCGGGGCTACAGAGGCGCGAGCACTTCGCCGGTTTTACGTGCTCTGACGAACAAACGGGAAGGAGTACGTCTCCCCAATATTGTCTGCGTTCTTGAATTGCTTCGGCGCGGGAGACTTTCGCCGCCCGCTCGCCTTGGAATGCATCCTGTGTAGGATCCGCAGCTTCTTCACTTCGACGAATTCTCACCGCGCCCGGCCTGCCACGGCAGGCGGTCGCATTCGACGTTGCCGCCGCTTATTAGAATGCCGACGCGCAGGCCCTCTACCGGCACGGCTTGCGCATAAGCAGCCGCAAAAGCGAGGGCGCCGGTCGGCTCGACAACAAGTTTGAGTCGCTCCCAGAGGTAGCGCATGGCCTGAACCAATATGGCGTCGTCAACCGTGACCATCTCGTCGACGTACCGGCGCACGAGAGGAAAGGTGTGCTGGCCGAGGCACGGGGTGCGCGCACCGTCGGCAATGGTTTCCGGCTCGTGCACGCGGTGAAG
>SKZP01000469.1 GCA_007127275.1 Planctomycetota bacterium | reverse complement strand
TGCTGCAACAAGAGCCGGCGGCATCCGTGGATTTGCTTGCGCTTTGTGCGGGCTTGTGGCTGGATGCGCCGGCCTGTTTTCACTGCGCTGCTGCCTCCCTGCCCGCGAGTCCGGCATGTCTTTCCTCGAATTGCTGATTACCTTTGACCAGGAGTTGTTCAAGCTCATTTATCAGGGGATGCGGCCCGAGGACAGTTGGCAGCGCACGCAGATTGATCACTTTATGCTGGTGATGAACACGCTCGGCGAGTTCTTCATTGCGCTCGTCGTGCTTGTCGGGCTGTGGTACGCCTCGCGTACGCCGAAGATCTTTTGGGCGCGCGCACTTCTGTTGCTGATTGGCATTGGCGCCGGTGCCGCGGTCAACGGCGTTGCCAAGGACACCTTCGACCGGTCGCGACCGGCCCGAGTGTTTCTCGAGCCCCAGGTGGAGCGGGAGCATTTCTTGCCCGCTTGGAACTACCGTCGCGTCTCCGGGGCGGAACTCGAGCCCTGGTTTACCGAAGCCATTGGCTACCGGATTGACCTTGAGCGGCCGCATGACGCGCTACTGATCACACGGGCGTTTCCCTCGGGCCATACGCAGTATTCGTTCGCGCTGGCGGCGGCATTGGCGGCGTATTTTCCCGCGCTTGCCTTGCCGTTGTTTACGGCGGCCTCCTTTACCGCGCTTGCCCGCGTGTACGGGGGACATCACTTTGTTCTCGACTTGTTGCCCGGGGCGCTGATTGGCTGGGGCTTTGTAATCCTCGCGTTTTGGGGCGTGCGAAAGCTCGTGCGCTGGCGGAGTAGTCGGGCGGGTCCGGTCCCTGGGTGGGTTCGTTTCCTCGCGGCTGGATTGCCCGAGGAGCCACCGAAGTCCGGGGCGCCGAAGCGCTGGGCGCAACGCCTTTCCTTGTGGCTCGCGTTTGTGGTGTATGCGCCGGTGGTCGTGCTGATGGTGATGCTTGAGTTGCCGTTCGCTTGGGCGGCGGGACCCCTTGCCGTGCTGACGTTCGTGGTCGGCTGGCGTCTGCTGTATGTGTGGTTCCTGCGCCTCTGGCGGATGCCGCGGCCGGCCGCCCTCGGGGGAAAGGCGGAGCCGGTCGTCTTGAGTCCGCAAAGCGGCTGGGGCAGTGCCCCTGCGCCACCGACGGGGTATCCCTCGTCGCTCAGCCTTGATGCACCATCGCTAGGCTCACCGCCTCCGAGGAGTGCAGCAAACGGCCCGTGACGCCGCCTGCGCCGTCTTCGCCGCTGAAGCAGCCGACGACGCCGCCGAGGCCGTCCCACTCTCCGACGGTCAATAAGCCGCCGCGGTCGTTGCGCTCGAGCAACGGCACATGAAAATGTCCCGTAACCAGCCAGTGCGCCGCGCCGGATTCCTCGGCCCAAGCTGCGAGCAACGAGGCGGCGACCGTGGGCGAGACGCGCGGCAGCCGCGCTTCAGGGGTCCGTGCCCGGCGGCGGTGGCGGCGCCGGCTTTGCTCGCGCATGCGGCGTGCCGCCCAGTCGAGCAGCGCGACCGGCATCGCTTGGGTGGCGAGCCGCGCGAAGCGGGTGCGCGAGAGCCGACTCCAACTACGGTGCAGGCCACTCTCCGGCATTAACTCGTCGCCGTGCACAATCCACAACGCCGCTGGTGGCGCGGACCTCGCCGTCGCCCCGGGGCTCGGGTGGGCGCCGCCGAGACGCAGATGCAGGCGAAGTCCGTGCGAGAAGACCTCAATGCCACGCTGGCGAAACTCCTCGCCGATCAAAAAGTCGCGGTTGCCCGGCACGAGGTAGACGGCAATGCCACGTTGCACAACCTGCGCGAGTAGCTCGGCCGCTTCGCCGAGCGGCCCACGCAGGTGCTTCGCACCGAGGTAGTACTCGAACAAGTCTCCCAGGCAGACGAGTCCCGCGGTGTGCGAGGGCTCGAGCCGTTCGAGAAACGTGCGAAGGTTTCCCCAGGCTCGCGGGCTGTGGGCGTCGAGGTGAACGTCGCCGAGAATCAGCAAGCGCTTGGGCGGGCCAATCTCAAGCGTTCGCGCGGGCGGCGTGCGTTTGTCGACCCAGCGCAGATGACGCCTGCTGCGGCGCGACGGGACGACCGTTTCGTTTGTACCGAACCCTGACTCGACCACGCCGCTTAACCTTTCAGAAGGGAACCCGGCTGCGGCGCGCAGCGGCGTGTTGGACACCCGGTGCGGCGGCAGAATACACTACGGCACCGACAGGCCCAACCGTCTCCCATCTGTTCCGCCCATTTCGCAGTCCGACATACTTTTCTCGCTTCTCCGAGACTCCCATGCATCGTATTCGTCCCTTTCCGTTGTGCCGCGCTCTCGTAGTTTCCCTGGCGTTCGTCGCGTTCGGCTTCCAAAGATGAGCACCTGCGCGCGGCTCTGCTTCGTTGTCGTCGGTTGCGCGGCTCGATGTGACTCGTCAGGCCTGCGCGACTCATCTTCCTCCACCTTGCATAACCTTCGCTCGTAACGCACAAGGTTCCGAATCACGTTCCTGTCAGCTCCAAACGCGCTCTCCCGCTACGCGACACGTCCACCCTCGACTTGCGAGTTCGCCATGAACCTTTCGACACCTACCACGCATGTTCGTTGGAATGGCCGCGAGACGTACAGCTCCGACGAGGGGGCGGCGCCTGCTGCGTCCTGTGGGGCCGTTGCGTGTTCGCGCCGCGCATTGGCGGGCTTGCTGGGGCTTGTCGCCGCGTTGAGCCTCGGTTGCGGCCCGGCGTTGGGGGCGGGGCTTGGTGTCTGGCTCGGCCTCAAGGCGACGGAGGAGGAGAATCAGCCGCCGGCGGTGGTGCTCGGGTCCATTGAGCGCTGGGCCGGCCCGGTGGAGATTCCCATGACCGTCTTCGACTCCGAGGGGGACACCGTGCGGCTTACGCTGGAATACGACCTCGACGACGGCAAGGGCTTTCGTGAAGGCACGCTTGATCCGAGCAGCGTACAAGGCTCCTCCGGCGGCACCGAGGCGACGCTGACCTGGACGGATCCGCCGGGCGCGCCCGACTACGGCTACTTCGGCGAGATCGACCTGCGGATCACGCCGCGCGACGACGACAACACCGGCTCGAGCGTCACGGCGACGATCGTTTTCGGCAACGACGCGCCGGAGGTCTCGGTTGTGCCCGTGGACGACACCTTCACAGCCAGTGTGCCGATATTTTTCACGCTCACGGACAGCTCGAGCGACCCGCTGGAACTGATTGTCGAGTTCAAGCTCGAGGAGGGGACGACGGGATTGAACGACGAGCCACTCGACGACTGGACGGAAGCGAGCTTCGTGCCGGTGGTCGGCCAGTGGCCCTCGGCGCCCGCCTCGGAGGGGGGACTCGACCACCTGGTGTTGTGGGACGCGGAGACGGACTTGGACGGGCTGGGCTACCGCGGCCGCGGCGAGGTGCGGATCCAGGCGCGCGACCACTCCACCGCCGGCTCCGCCGTGCTGAACTCGAACGTCGCGAGGACCGGCGAGTTCACGCTGCGTCACAACACGCCGCCGGTGGCGACGTTTCGGGACAATCCCTTCCCCGCAGGGCCGTTCCCCGGGGAGGCCTACCCGGTCCTTCCGTACGGGTATGCCGTTCCCGTCCGGATCGAGCTTGCCGACGCGGAAGAGGATGATGCCATCGTACAGGTCGAGTACCGACTCGACGACAGTGGGGCGTGGGAGACGACAAGCATCGGCGGACTGTTCGACACCTCGGAGGAAGGGGAGGAGTATCTGCTTTCCTGGGATGCCCGCGCCGATCTGGCCGCGGCTGGCAAGCCGCGCTTCGTCGGCGAAGTGGAGTTGCGCATTCGCGCCTTCGACACCGAGTTCGGCCCCTACGACGAATTGGTGGAACCGTTCGCGCTGAACCTCGGGATGATCCGGCCCGAGTTCGACCTGGCGGCGCGTGATGGTCTCGACGCCACCCGCATCGTGGGAGCCGAGGAGAACGAGGCCCACTTCGGCTACGCGGTCGCGGGCCTCGGCGACATCAACCGCAATGGCTTTCCGGACTTCGCCGTCGGCGCCCCCGGCCACGGCAGCGGTGGCGCAGTGATCGTGCAATACGGCGGCCCACACCTCGCGAGCGAGGCGACCCACGAACTCAAGTCGTGGAATCCAGGCCAGGAGCCGGAGAAGGGCGTGCGCATTCTCGCACAACAGTTCAATCAAGATTTCGGCTATCGTGTCGCCGCCCTCGGCGACGTCAACGGCGACGGCTACCAGGACTTCGCCATCGGAGCGCCCCTCCACGACGGCGGCCTGTACCCTAATGCTGGCGCCGTCTACATCGCCTTTGGCAAGCACGACATCGAAGGGGCGGGCGGGGAAATCGACGCAAGCACTCTCTCGTTGCGCATCGTCGGTACCGGCCTCGGCTCCCGCCTCGGCTACCGTGTCAGCGGTGTCGGCGACGTCAACGGCAACGGTCACGACGACATCCTCATTGCGGAGCCGTTCGAGGGGTCGACGACGACCCCCGAGCGCGGACGGGCCTACCTGATCTTCGGCGACGAAGACCTGCACACCGCGACGATCGACCTGACGAACCTCGGCAACCAGGGGATGGTGATCACCGGCCACGGTGGTCACTACCTCGGCTACGCCCTCTCCGGTGCGGGGGACGTCAACGGCAACGGCTACAACGACATCCTCGTCGGTGCGCCGAACTTCGACGAACAGGCTCCCCATGAAGACGGGGCGGTCTACCTGATTTACGGCGGAGCCTCGTTGCCGGCGTCGATGCGCCCGGCGACCGAGCTCGACGGCAGCAACGGTGTCGCCATCGTGCCGACGAGCAACTTCACCATCGGCTCGCACCTCGCCGGAATCGGCGACGCCACCGGCTCGGGGCATCCCGAGATTCTTATTGGAACGGAGCGAACGAGCAGCACCGGTGGCACCCTCAGTCGCACCGTGGCGTATCTCGTCTACGGCGACGCCATCGGCCCCTCGGCAACGTTGGAGCTCGACAATCCCGACGGCGTTTCGTTCACGGCGTTTAAACGCATCTTCGACGCAAGCGCCCGGCAGACCATTCCCGCGGTCAGCGGGCTCGGGGATCTTACCGGCAACGGCCGCGCCGACGTCGGAATCGGCTTCCCGGAATCGGTCGATCATGCCGGCACCACGCACGTCGTCTACGCAAACGGAAACCTGGGTGCCGTCTTC
>SKZP01000004.1 GCA_007127275.1 Planctomycetota bacterium | reverse complement strand
CGCTTCGGCTCGCAAGACGAAGAGGAGATGGACGACGACGTGCGCAAGCCGCTGCTCGACTTCATCACCTGCTACGGAAGCGACCCGCGACGTATCAACATCAACACCGCGCCGCGCGAAGTGTTGAGATACCTCGACGAGGAGATGACCGAGGAACTCGTCGAGGCCATCATTCAATCCCGAGAGCAGGAAGCCGACGAGCAGGAGGGCATGACCGAGGAAGAACTCGAGGACCAAGAAGACGAGGTCAGCTTCCGCGCGAGCCACATTCAAAGCCTCGAAGCGTTTCAGGAGAAACTCGGCGAAGACGCCCCCACCGTTGACGAGGAGCTGTTCGAGCGCATTCAACCGCACCTTACCGTGCGCTCCCACTACTTCACGGTAATTGCCACGGCCACCGCTCACGACCCCAGCGGCAACAACCAAGAACAGTACGGCAGCCATCAAGGTGGCGACCTGAGCGAGCAGCGCACGCTGGGTCGCATGACGCAGACCTGGCGCGCCGTCGTCATTCGCACCTACCAAGACGACCGCGCCCACGCCCGCCTACTCATGGTCGACATGGACCCGAGCCAGTAGACAGCCGCGGCGCCTCGCCGGGCGCCAGCACTTCCGCGATTGGCCGCTAGGTTGTGCCGCGCGCACCCCTCGCGTCGACACGTTCTTCAGGCGTCAACCGTCGCCGGTTGCGAGACGGCTCATTCCCCTTTAAGGGTGATGTGGACAATTGCCGTGTCGCCAGCGCGCACGAGGTAGGTGCCGCGGTAGGTGGCGTGGTGGTCGGCGCTGATATGGATTTCGTAGATCTCGTTGCGATGCAGGTTGCTGAAGATAAGCAACTCGCCGAGCTTCGCGGTTTGCGTGAACGTCGCGGCGCGGCCCTCGACTTCGGCCGTGGCGCGAACGCGGACTTCCGGGGCCGGCGCTTCCACCCCCACGGCGAACAGCAAGTATCCGGCGGCGTCGACCTGGACTTCCAGTTCTACCTCGTCCTCGCGGCCAATCTTGACCTCGTGCACGCTCGTGGCGAGCCCCGGTGCGGCAACGGTGACGCGGTAGTCGCCCGGCTGGAGGCGCTCGAAGCGGAAGCGCCCGTTGCGGTCGCTGGTGGCATGTCGCACGGGTTGCACGGCGCCGGCGAAGGTGCCTTGCAGGCGGAGGCTCGCGCCGGCGACCGGCCGAGGCTCGCCGTGGTAGGTCAGCCGGCCGTGCAACGTCGAGGTGGCCGCGCGCTGTCGGCTCGAGCTGGGCACTTCGACGGTAACGTGGTTCCTCCCGGCGCTCAGCCTGCCAACCGTGAACTCGAGTGGTGCGGCGTTCGAATCCACGGAGACGAACGCGACGAGCATTCGCCCGACGGGCAGGTTGCGGATGCGACCGCTGCTGCGGACGCGTTGCCGAGTGAGCACGGTGTGCCCTTCGCTGGCGACGCCCTCGAAGCCGTGCAACGCGGCAATGGTGACCATGGCGGTCTCTCGTAGGTTGCGCAGGCTCAGCCACAAGGTCGCCGACTGCGTGCGCGCGGTCACCTCACATTCCGTCACCTCCCCCCTACGCACCTTGAACCACTTGAACGGTCGCGGTGTCACCCTCGTTTCCGAGGCGGCTCGAACGCGGTAGAGCCCCGGCGGCACGTGCGCGAACTCGAAGGCGCCCTGCGCGTCGCTTCTCGCCTTCCGCACCCAGTCCGCCTGCGGCCCGCCCTTGCGGATCAGTTGTACCGGGAGAGACAGCGGCCGGTTGCGTTCGTCGCGAACCTTGCCTACCACGCGGCCGCCACCGGAGAGGGAGACGCGCAGCGAATGCGTCTCCCCCGCCTCCACGACGAGCGGCTCGGGTAGCGCGTGGGCGGCGAAGCCGTCCGCCACGACACGCACCACTACCGTGCCGGCGCTTACCGCAAGCTCGGCACGCCCCTCGGTGCCGGTAACCGCCTCGGCGGCGGAGTGCGTGCGCAGGAAGGTCTTGCGCGACGCATCCAGCGGCTGCACCTCGACGCCGGCCCGCGCCACCGGCTGCCCGGCAGGGTCGCGGACTTCGACAGCGAGCGTGCCGGTGTGCGGCACAACGAGCGTGTCGACTTGGAGCGACGTCCCCGCCTCGAGGAAGAACGGCCCGAAGCGAGTCTGGCGAGCCTCGAGCGTGACCGGCGCAGGCTCGAGCTCCGCGAACTCGAAGCGACCTTTCTCGTCGGTTTCCGTCTGCGCCTCGTCGAGCCCTTCGACGCGGTGGAGCCGCAACCACACCGCCTCCCCGGCCAGCGGTTCGCCGTCCGGCTCGACGAGGCGCCCGCGCAGCCGCGAGGTACGTGCGAGCGTCACCTGCACCCGCGTGCGCTCCTCGCCGGGATTGAGCGTGGCCGTCACCTCCGTGGGAAGGAAGCCGCGGCATTGCAACGAGAGTACCACGAGAACGTCCGCCAGTTCGTCGAATGCGGCGTGGCCGAAACGGTCGGTCGTTTGCGTGATTGCGCCGCGTTCGCGGTGCCGCGGCCCAATCAGCCGCGCCGTCACCTCCGCCCCTTCGACGGGAGCGCCAAGCACGTCACGCACGTCCACCTGGAGGGACAGCGCGGCGCGCACCCGCAGCACGAGCGGTTCGCTTTCCTCCCCCTCGTCGAGACTCACGCGGTGCACGACGCTGTCGCGGAGACCGGAGGCTTGGGCGCGTAGCTCGTAGGGGAGAGGCTCGAGTTGGTCGAAACGGAACGTGCCGTCTTCGCCGGCGGTTTCGAACCGCACGGGAAGGGAGTCGTCCGAGAAACCGAGGGCGCGCAACATGTATCCCGGCGGGCGGGGAGTTCGTCGAACGAGGCGGCCCCTTGTGCCGCGTTCGAGGACTACGCGTGCGCCGGGCACGGGCGAGCCGCTGGGGTCGAGCACGCGGCCGTGCAGCACCGCTTCGACGCGCAACCTCAACGTCCCCACGTCGAGCACCTCGTCGTCCGGCAGGTTCGGCACATGCCGTATGGCGGGCAAGGCGCCCTCCGTCTCCGGCGCAAGACGAATGATGTAAGAGGGACCGGGCTGCGCTTGCAGCCCCTCGAAGCGGAAGCCGCCGTTTGCGTCGGTGAGCGTGAAGTCGCGCTTCGTCGCGAGTTGCGGTTCACCGTCGGCGTCTTCGTCGACGACAATGTCGTGCATTTCGACCTCGACGCGCACGCCGTACACCGGCTCGCGCTCGCCGTCGACGACGCGGCCGCGCAGCCCCCCGTATAGAATGACGGGCCGCTCCTCCGGTGACGGCTCCCCTTCCTCGTCTTCGACGCCGGTGCCGTCGCGAACGGCCGGCTCTTGCCCGTGCACCGGGCGCTCGGTTTCGTCCGCGTGCTCCGGTGAGTCCTCTCGTGGTGGCGCGGAGGATTGCGACTCGTGTTGCGTCTCGGCAGAGGACGCCTCCTCGTTGGGCGGCGGTGCAGTTCGGTGACCGGCCCCCGGCTCACCCACGGAACGCGAAAGTTCCGTCGTGTCGAACAAGCCGAGCACCACCGCTACGCCCGCGAGCAAGGCGACGACGAGCACAACCGGCATCATGCGCATCCAACGTCCGCCCATTGCGTTCTCCAAGCAACATGCCGCGCCACGGCAACAACCAACTGACACATGCGCTCGCCATAAGTAACAGCCGTGCGTCCCCGAACCCGGAGCAAAAGTTCGAATCCTCCCTTCACGGCACTGACATTCGCACGGCAAGCATCACAACCAACGTCGACGCAGCCCTTGCGGAGTCCTTCGGGTACAGCGACCTGTGACTACCTTGACGGGCAGGCGCGGAGGCCCGCTCTACGTATGTGGGTGGCGCATTCAAGACGGGTGGGTGCGGAGGCCCCATGTCACGGAGGTATTGCGCCAACATTTTCCGGCTACTGCCAGCTGGCGCCGCGCATTCTCAGTTTGTGGTTTTGTCGCAGGCAAGCCCGCCCGTGGGGCGAGGTCGGACTCATGGGTACGACCCACGGGCAAGCCCGAATGCCGTTACGGCTTGACCAAACAAGGCGGGCGCAAGCCCTGCGAGACGAGGTACAGAAGCGCGCGGGGTCGCCTCGCACGGCTGCGCTCGCCTTGTTTCGTCCAGATTTGACGACCCACGGGGGAAGCCCGTTGGCTTGCCTGCGCAACCGCGGCGCGAGTCGCTCAGAATCCGTGCACGGGAACGGCACGCAACTCTTCCAGCGTGCGAGCGCCGACCAGGAACATGGCCGTGCGCAGTTGGCGGGCAAAGGCCTCGATCTCGGCGACGACCGCGTCGACGCCGTGGGCGGCGGCCTTGAGCATGGGCAGGGCCATGGCGGTGAGATGGGCGCCCATGGCGAGCGCTTTTGCGGCGTCGAGGCCGGTGCGCAGGCCACCGCTGGCAATGACCGGCTTGCCGGCGCCGTGGCGAAGGGCGTGGAAAAGGCTCATCACCGTGTGCACGCCGAATTCGGCAAACAGTTCCCCCAAGGTGCGCCCCGCCTCGCTTGGCGAGCGCATCCCTTCAATGCGTGTCCAGGAGGTGCCGCCTTTGCCGGCGCTCTCCAGCCAGGCGAGCTCGGGCACGGTTGCAAGCCGTTCGACGGTTTCCGCCGACAAGCCGCTGCCAACTTCCTTGACGCCGACGGGCACGCCTATCCGGGGCACGACCTCCCGCATGCGCTCGGCGAGTCCGGCAAAGCGGGTGTCCCCTTCGGGTTGGATGGCCTCTTGCGCGGCGTTGAGATGCAGCGCGAGGCCGTCGGCGCCGACATCGTGGGCAAGCTGCGTGGCCAGCTCGGGGCCGACGCCGAGGTTGAGTTGCACCGCACCGAGGTTGCCCAGCAGCAGCACATCCGGCGCCACGTCGCGCACAGCAAACGTCGCCGCGGTCTCCGGTCGCTCGAGCATGATGCGCTGGGAGCCGAGCGCGAGGCCGACGCCGGTGCGTTGCGCCGCCTCGGCGAGTGTACGGTTGATGGCGTGCGCCTCCTCGGTACCGCCGGTCATGGCGCCGATGAGCAACGGAAGCTCGAGCCGCTTGCCAAGAAACGCCACGGTCGTCTCGACCGCCTCGAGGTCCACTTCCGGCAGCGCCTGATACGTGAGTTCCACGCCGGCCCACGCGGAGGCGTTCGCACTGGTTTCCACCGCCTCCTCACGCGCAATGCGCAGATGATCCGTTTTGCGTCCGGCGGTATCCGACATTT
>SKZP01000166.1 GCA_007127275.1 Planctomycetota bacterium | reverse complement strand
TGCCTGGGAGGCTCCGCCCGGCGGGCTGTGCGACGCCGTGATGGAACACTTCAACGTGCGCAAGCTCCGCCCCTTGAAGCCCTCGACGGTGCAGCCGCGCACACGCATCTCCATTACCGTCGACGCCGACGAGGTGAAACCCGTCGTCGAGGCGCTCGTCAAGGCCGGCGTCGACGAAAGCCGCATCGCCGTAAGCGAGGGCGCGCGGCCCGACCGCGAACGTGTCGCCCCGCCGGTGCCGTACCAGGAGCAAGGCGGCGAGCCGGCGTCGCTGACCGGCGAGACCGTTGCGCCAGCGACGGACGGCCCCGCGGACGGCGCTACAGGCGGCGACAGTGGCAGCGGACAGGAAAAGAACTCCTCCGCCGGGACGCGCAAGACGCGACGCAAGTCGCAGCCGCCGCCAGCGGAGTCCGCGCAGGAGGAAACCACGGAGCGTGAAGCCGCCCCCCCCGCCACGACCACGTCGGCGCACGCCGCGGCCCATGCCGTGCAGCCGTCCACGGCGAGGCCGCTGACCGAGCTGTGTGCGACGAGCGCATATTGTGTGGAACTGACCGTGTTCGAGGAGCAGCGCAAGACGCTCGTAACTGCCGCAAGCAGTGTGCTGCCGGATCAGGACGCACGCGTCGATCACGTACGCCTCGCAAACACGGAAAAGCCGCTCGGGCTCGGCCGCGTCGGCGAGATGCCCTCACGGTTGACCGCCAAGCGCCTCTCCTCGGAGTTGAACCGTCTGCTGCGGCCGGTGACACTTCACGTCTACGGCTCCCCGCAAGAAAAGCTCAAGCGTCTCGCGGTCAGTCTGCGCGCCGACGCCGAGGCCGTACAGCAAGCCATCAACTACGGCGCCGGAGGCCTGATCGGCGGTGACCTCGACTACGAAGCGTTGCGCCTCGCCCAGGATGCGAACCTCGTCGTCCTCGACCCCGGCTTCCCCCGCCTCGCAAACTGGGCGCTCACCGCCATCCAAGCGAAACTCGCCGCCGCGCTCCCCGGCGTGGAACTTCTACGCAGCAACCACAAGTCCGCGTACGACGGATAAGTCGCGCGACCACACATCTTCAAGTTGCAAAGCGCCGTTTGTCCAAGCCCACGGGCTTCGCCGGCTTTGCCCGGGCAAAGCCCGTGGGCTTGGAATTGCGGATCACCACCGGCAAGCGACTTGGTTTTCTGCCAGCTCCTTTTAGGCGCTGCCATTGCTTGGCTGGGCTTGCGTGAGGCGGCTGCGGATGAATTCGGCGCGCTGGCGGTCCAGCTCCTCGCCTTCAATCTCGAGGCCGAGGACTCGCTGCAGATGCGCGGGCTGGATCAGCACGAACAACTCGTTGACCGCCTCGATGGGCACGTCGCTGATCATCCCGAGCACAATGCCGAGGCGCAGGTCGGAAAGGTGGCTCATTCCCTCCTCGAGCGTGACCATCCGTGCCGACTTGAGGATGCCGAAGGAGCGCAGGATGCGGTCTTCCGACTTGGAGCGCTGTTCCTTGAGCATCACCTTGCGCATCTGGCGCTCGTACTCGACGACTTTGCGCACGAGCCGTGTCAGGTCCTCGATCAGTTGGTCCTCGCTCTTGCCGAGCGTGACCTGATTGGAAATCTGGAAAAAGTGGCCGTGCGGCTTCGAGCCCTCGCCGTAAGCGCCGCGCACCACCATGCCCATCTTCTGCGCCGCCTGCATCACCTTCTCGATGTGGCGCAGCGACATCAGCGCCGGCAGATGCAACATCACCCCGGCGCGCAGGGCCGTGCCCGTATTCGTCGGGCACGAGGTCAGGTAGCCGAAGCGGTCGTGAAAGGCATACTCGACCTTGCGGCCGATGCGCTCGTCAATCAGGCCGACGACGCGAAAGGCACGCTTGAGCTGAAGCCCAGCGCGCACCACCTGAATGCGCAGGTGATCCTCCTCGTTGATCATCACCGAGAGGATTTCGCTCTTCGAAAACACGACCGTGCGCCCGTGCTGGTCCCCCTCGGCGTGCTCGCGCGAGATCAGGTGGCGCTCGCGCAGCAACTCGCGGTCGGCATCACTCGTCTCCGGCAGGTTGATCCAGAGGTCGCGCTTGCCGTGGCGCAACTCGGCAAGCACCTGCGAAAGCTGCTCGCGCACCTCGTCCTTCTGCTCCTGTGAGGCACGCGTCGGAAAGGGGCTGCGCACGAGGTTGCGGGCAAGCCGCACCCGCGTAGAGATCACCACGTCCGCATCCGGCCCGCGGTTGCGCAGCCAATGCCCCGCCTGTCGATGCAGTTGCGTCAAGTCCATGTTTGGCTCGGCCTTCAAGCCAGCTGATCACCCACGCACGCACGGCAACAGCGCCCAAGCGCCCGCCCGCGGTCGCACAATTCTATCCACCTCGGGCGCCGATTTCACCACCGGGCACCGCCCAGCAGCCAAGCGACTGACCCCCAATCATAGCCTTTCGCGCCCGTTGCGTCGATGCCAGGACCAGGCGACCCACGCCACGACGACAACGACTCCTACCACAAGCCCAGGCCGCGCACACACAAGCACAGCCGAGAGCTTGCCCAGGTCGCTCCCCGCATTAACGCCGCTGCCACAACGGATTGTTGCCACCAAATCGCTTCCAAGCGGTGATCCCACGTTCCCGGCCCGTCGTCCGTCTTGACAGTCGCCCCCTCGCTACGCTCCTGTAAACTCCCGTCACACACACGCTGTTGACATGGCGCCGATTCGGAAGTCACAAGGAGCAAGCGAATGGTCCGCTTGGTGTTTCTCGTGGGGATGGTCATTGTCGGCACGTTCGCCGTAGACGCCCGAGCCGTCGTCGGTGCCCAGCGCGACGAGCTTCGTAGTCGACGTTGAGGCCGACGGGGACGGTGAGATAGTCATCACGGTGCCAGCGCAAGTCGTACACGACGAGGTGGGCAATCCCAACGAGGTGGCGGATGTTGCGACCGTATCCGTCGAAGAACCGCCAAGTTCGGACACCGAGGATTCCTCGGGGTGCGCTGCAACGCCGGGAGGGGCTCGTACACAGCTTCCCCCGCTGGTGCTGGTTGTCGCTGCGCTGTTGCTTTATGGCCGGCGTCGAAACGTGTTGCGCGGTCGTGCGTCCGCAGGTTGAGCGGGTACGCAACGCCGTGGCGAATCCCCCTACCTCGCGGCCCCAGACTTGCCAAAGCGCCTTCGCCGGCTCCGTCGTCGACGGGAAACGCGACGTCAGGCGAATATTGCTGCCGACCACTCGTTTATGACGGCAAGCCGTGCGGGTTTCCGCGTCGGCTATGTGTACCCTTCGCCATGAACGACCCGCCACATTACAGACCCGCAAGGAGTTGAGACGTGCGCTTCCCCCATCATCCGTTTCGTCGTTTCGTCGCCTGGGTTTCGCTGATTGCCCCTGTTGGCTTGGTTCTTTCTCTTGCTCCCGCGTGTGATTCCAGCGGTAGCGGGTCCTCGGGTGGCGACGGTGGTACCGAGCCGGACGTTGACTTGCCGAGCCCGGAAGAGTTCGACGGCAACTTCCTGATTCCCGAAAAGCGAACCGGCACGTCGTTCTCGCTCACCGCTGGCTTCGATACGCACGACTTCGGCACGCCGGAGGGGCCGCTCGAAACCATGTCCTACGACAACCACGGCGTGCTCGGGCCGACGCTCGTGGTGAACCGCGGCGATCAAGTCTCCATTGAGCACACCAACGAGCTCGACGTAGTGACGACGCTGCACAATCACGGCCTGCGCGTGCCGGCCACCATGGACGGGGGCACCCACGGCATGATCATGCCGGGCGAGAGCTTCGTGCACAACATCACCATCCACAACGAAGCGGCGACCTACTGGTACCACCCGCACCCGCACGGCACGACGCGCTTTCTCATGCGCAACGGCCTCACCGGCTTCTTGATTGTGCGTGACGAGCAAGAGGCCGCGCTCGAGCTGCCGCGCATCTACGGCGTCGACGACCTGCCGATTGCGCTCAAGGACGTGCGCATCGAGGACGGCGAACTCGACCCCGCCGCACTCGGCAATGTGATGACGATCAACGGCACGACGAACGCCTGGCGCGAGGTCCCCGCGCAGGTGGTGCGGCTGCGCCTGCTGAACCCGTCCTCGGAGCGCAACTACCAGCTCGGCTTCGACGGCAACATGCCATTTCACGTGATTGCCGGCGACGCCGGATACCTCGAGGAGCCGTATGAAACGACACGGCTGATGATCACGCCCTCGGAGCGCTACGAGATCCTGCTGGATCTCACCGAGCACGAGCCGGGCGACTCGATCACCATGCACACCTTCTCCTCGGAGATTGGCACCCGCGGCCTCGTCGGCGGCACGAACATCAACGGCGGCGCCTTCGACCCCTTCCTCGCACAGAACGAGGAATTGCTCACCCTCGAAGTCGTCGAGCCCACCGAGGGCGCGGTAACGAGCATTCCCTCGAGCCTCGTCTCGCGCACCCGTTTGAGCGAGTCGCAAGCGGAGACGACGCGCACCATTCAGTTCACCCACGACGTGCACGGCATCGACGGCCAGCCCTACGACATGAACCGGATTGATCAGGTCGTGCCCAACGGTGCCATTGAAATCTGGGAGATTGAGACGCCGCCGGAGTCGCCGGTCAACCACGTCTTTCACATCCACGCGGTTTCGTTTTACGTGCTCGATCGCACCGGCATCCCGGACGACAACGTCGCCCCGTGGGCCAGCGGCCGCCCCGAGGAGTCCGGCCCGAAGGACTCGGTGCTCGTCAATGTCGGCGAGACCGTGCGCATCATCATGGAGTTCGGCCCGTACGCGGATCCGGACGTGCCGTACATGTACCACTGCCACATGCTGCCGCACGAGGATGCCGGCATGATGGCCAACTTCCTCGTCGTCGACGAGTGAGTCGTGCGTGGTGCACGGCCTGAGCCGGAGTGCCGTAAACTCCGCATGCAGTAGGAGTTGACCGTCACGCCGCGACTCTCAAAGCACGAGGCCCAGCATCTGGGGTCACGCCAGGTTACGACCTCGGCGAGAAGCGAGATGCTGGAAAATGGAAAAGCCCCGCAAGGCGCGGGGCTTTCTCATGAACGTCTCGGATGCCCAGGGCGAGACGCAAAGAGTGCTAGCTACCAGGGATACAAGGACGTGCTGCTCATTTACCCCACTTTTACCCCGGGCTGCGGTGCCACCTAACAAAGAACCCCTCTGAGCCTAG
>SKZP01000471.1 GCA_007127275.1 Planctomycetota bacterium | reverse complement strand
GCTCCTCGGTAAGCTGCTCGAGTTGGTGGAGCTTCGTGATGTATTTCACCTTCTGCATTGTTGTTGTTCCTTTGCTGACTAGCGACAACGCACCCGTAGGCAGGTCACTGTGACCGCCGACTCGGTTCGCAATCAAGCGTTGATTCTCTCTACCGGCACCGCCGATCACGCGCGCGTCGCGGCGATACATACAACTGAAACACCCTCAACCAGGGGGCGGAATGGTACTCGACGTTGGCAATCTAGTCAACAAAACAGGCCAACCCCCATGCATCCGCAGATGAGGAAACGTTGCATCTTCAAGCCCACGGGCTGCGACCCGTGGGTCGGGGCGGGCCCTCGCGCCCGTCTGGTCCGTCGCGTGGTCGGAGTACGACGGTGCGCATTCATGCCGGGTACGGGGCGGTCGCGGACGTTTCCTGGGCGGATTGCTGTGCACCCGGCGGGTACGAAGGTCCGCCTTGCGTACCGGAATCTTACATCGCTTCCCCCTGCCTACGGACGGAAGCCCACCGACACAGTCGGTGGGCTTTGGAGTTTTCGAATCCTCGAGAACACAACGCGTCGGCTTGCGCCCTGCGCTAGCACGCTGTATCCGCGCATCCGCGCTCGGACTGTTGCCCCGGGACAGTCCTCAGACGTCCCTGCGGGGCTGCGTGATTGCGAATGCGTCCACTTTCTCGTGTTCAGCCACGGCTTAGCGCGGGTCGAGGGAGACGCTTGCGTTGAGAGCGCTCTGCGCGAGCTCACGCATGGCTTCCACGTGGGCGAGCGTCGAGACGTCGGTGACGTTTTCTCGCGACGCGTCAAGCCGCTCGACGAGGCGGCTTAGCATCAACCGGGCCAGCACCCGGCCCTCACGCGGGTAGTTGAACGGCGGCTCCGTCCAGATGCGGGCGAGCAGTTGCGTATACGCCGCTTGCAGGTTGCGCCGGTCCGCTTGAATCGACTCCGAATGCGGCAACTCCGCCCACACGGACTCGAAGGCGGTCTCGAAAAGCTCGCCGATCGAGAGCGTCTCCGAGTCCATCAACGCAATCTCGTTCAAGCGGTTAACCACGCTGCCCGCGTGCAGGTAGTTCAAGACGGATTCACGCTCGAAGGCAATCTCCGCGGCAGCGGGGAAATGCGGTGTCGGCGTGCGGTTTGTGCCCCAGTCGCCCATTCGGTTCGGCGCAAGCTCACGCAGGATCTCCCGTGGGAAGTCGAAGGCGTCCGGCGAGAGGCTGTTCTCGACGACCATCTGCAGCGCACGCCGCATGCGGTCGCCCTCGACCGGTTCAATGGGAGAGCGAGCCTCGGGGTCGTCGTGCTCGTGGCGCCAGTGGCGGATGCCGGCGATGTAACGCAATCCGAGAACGGTGGCTCGGAAATGTTGCCGCAGCGTCACGTTGAACGCGGTACGGTTGGCACGCCGGCCGGCGGGGCTGGTTTCGGCGACGCGGCTCCAGTCCTGTTCCCAGAGCCGGTTGACGAGCTCGTACTGGTTCTGGGCATACTCGAGCGGGTCGCTACCGAGCACCCAGGTTTGGCAGTACGGGTCGACGGCGAAGCTGCCGCGCGCGTCCTCGTCGGTGCCGTAGATGTGTTCCTCCTTGGTCGACTCGCGCAGGATCTCCTCGAGCGGCTCGCTCGAATACCCGTAGCGGATGGCCCAGAGGTCGTAGGGGCCAATGTCCGGCGCGCTGTAGTAGCCCTGCGCCTCCGGGTCGGCGGAGAAGAACATGGGAAGGTAGTCCATCACCGAGGCCGAGAAGCCCTTTTCGCGAACGACGTCGCGGTCCTGCAGCTCCTCGAGGGTACGCAACGTATGCGCCTTGAAGTTGTGGCGCAGCCCCAGCGTGTGGCCAACCTCGTGCATGACAAGCTCGCGCAGCGCATCTCCAATCACCTCCTCGGGCAGGCCGTCGGTGTCGACGCCCGCCATCCCCTCGGGCAGATGCTCGCGCAGCAGCGCATGTTGCAAGCCCAACATCTTCGCTTCGTCCTCCAACATGCCGCCGCGTTGGCACATGCGGCACATCACCTCCTCGAGCATGCCGCGCTCCTCGAGCCACTCGTAGAACGGGTCGTCCTCGTGCGGGTGGCGCTGGTAGAGCATGCTGTCCCAGAATTCGCGGAAGCTCTTGCGCTCGTCTTCGCCGGGAGGCTCGGTCGCGAAGCGGTAGCTGCGCTCGAAGCCGCGCACGAAGTTCGCGTCAATGATCACGTCCGCGTCGAGGATCTCGCCGGTCATCGGATTCGTGCGGCTCGGCCCAATGGCGAAGCCCATGTTGTAGGTCGCCGACCAGCGCACGACGTTGTAACGGGCATCCTCGGGATCCCACTCCGCGTCGTCCGGCATTTGTCGCACCTCAATGGCGCCAATCAGCCCCGCTTCCTCGAAGGCGCGGTTCCACGCATCAATGCCTTCACGCACGTACGGACGGTACTCGTACGGTGTCGTGTTCTCAATCCAGAAGACCACCGGTTCCTTCACCGGCGAGCGCTCCGCCTGCGGATTCGCCTTTTCGAGGCGCCAGCGGTTGATGTAGCGGATGAACCCACGGTCCTCGGAGCGGGCGAAGTCATACAGGGTGGTCGTGAAGTAGCCGACGCGCGGATCCGCCTCGCGCGGCTGGTAGCGGCGATCCGGCAAGGGGCGAATGCTGAAGTACTGCTGAATCTCCAGGCCGCGGCCGCGACGGTCGGCGACCGAGGGCGGCGTGAAGCCGCGCGCGCGAAGCATGAGGTTCGACTTCAGTTCAATGTTGCGCGGAAACACCTTCGGCTCTTCCCAACTCGAGCCGCGTTGGTCGACCATGCCGAGCCGGCCGCCAATCCCTGTGTAGTCGTCGAGGAAGATCTCGCCAAGGTCGATCAGACGCGACGAGCCCCGCTCGGCCACGGTGCGCAGCGACATGATTGGGCTCGGCACGAAGGTATGCTCGACCGAGCGCCCGAGCGGGCCCGGCACTTCGACGAAGCGTGTGTTCATGGCGACGAGCCGTACCACGCCGCGGTTGGTCACGTCGAAGGCGAGCACTTCCTGATCCAGCGTCATGCCGGAGGCAAGGAAGCCCGAGCCGGGGCCGCGCGAGATGCTACTGAAAAGCAAGAACGGCCGCTCGACCATTCCGGGAGAAAGCTCGAGGTAAAGCTCCCCCTCCCCCCAGTGCAGCCGCCACATGCGCTCGTCGCCGCCGAGCAACTCCTTGCCTTCGAGGGCACGTTCCCACGCGTCGGCACCCTTGCTCTGCGCGTCGGCTTGGCTCGACTGCGAATGGGCGGGAACAATTACGGCCAGCAGCAGCGCACAGGCCACCGCACCGAGGCGCAACGTCGAATGAGGGACCATCATCGTGGCAATGTCTCCGTCTGGTGAAGCCGAAAGAGGATTCGCGACGCTGTGTCACGTAAAGCGTTCGCCGCGAACGGTGGAAAGGAACAGTCAGGAACGTACGTCCGAGGTTTGAGCAACTGCGCTTGCTTGTGTTGCGTGGTCGTCGACTCCACGACTCGACGGGGCTACGCCTTACACCGCATCTGCTCGTGCGCTCAACGTGCGGAGGTAATTTCCTGCCCGCTCCCAAGGAAAGGGAGATGCACAGTTTACCCAATTTCCCCTCGCCAGGCCACGCAAATCCGGCTCAACGGGAGAGGCAAGGCCGGACTTCGGGGCGCCACCACACCCAAACCGAAGGCCGCGACATCAGCAACGGAGGTTAACGGAGACGGCGCCAAGCCCACCGACTTCGTCGGTGGGTCGTATGCAACCACTCCTGACCCCGCTGTACGTCTCCATTCCCGCGACGACCGAAGGGCGCAAGCCCACCAAGGCAACCCCTAGTAGGCCCGAGCCCTACGTCCTTTCCGGACATGCGGGTACAACACAGGAGCCGGACGGTGACGGCCCACCTAACTTATCCTGTGCTCCCGTTGTCGTCGGGGCCGCGCACGGCCGTTACATGCTCCAGAGCATGACGAGGGTTAGGTTGACGAGGCCGAGCGGGATGAGGACCTTCCAGCCTAGGCTCATCAGTTGGTCGTAGCGGAAGCGCGGTAGCGACCAGCGGAGCCAGATGAAGAAGAAGATCACCACCGTCATCTTGCTCATGAAGACGAGGAAGCCGATCACGTTCCAGAGAACGGCATCCCAGCCCCATTCCGGCGCCTCCACCGGCATGCCAATGATGTGCCAGCCGCCGAGGAAGAAGAGCACAATCAAGGCCGACTGCAGGATCACCGCGAGGTACTCGCCCATGAAGAACATGGCGAACTTGAAGGAGCTGAACTCGGTGTGATACCCGCCGACGAGTTCCGGCTCCGCCTCGGGCATGTCGAACGGGGCGCGGTTGGCCTCGGCAAACGCGGCGACGAGGAAGACGACGAAGGCCAGCGGCTGCACGAAGATATTCCACGCCGGCAAAAAGCCCATGAAGGTGCGCAACTCGTAGTCGCCGGGGAAACCGGTGCGGATCTGGTGGAAGACAATGTCGTTGATGGCGAAGCCAGTGGCTCCGACGGTGGAGCTCGCCGCGGCAATCACCACCAAAAGAATGGCAATGCCCAAGGCGAGCTCGTAGGAGATCACCTGCGCCGTGGCGCGGATGCCGCCGAGCTGCGAAAACTTCGAGTTCGAGGCCCAGCCGCCAAGCGTGAGCGAATACGCGGTCAGCCCCAGCAGCGCGAGCAGAAACAGGATGCCAATGCCGACGTCGGCCCCCTGAAAGGGAATGTAGCTGTCGCCAACCATCACGCCGGGGCCCATGGGAATCACCGCGAGGGCGACCATGCCGGGCACGAAGGCGAGCAACGGCGCGAACCGGAAGAGGAAGCGGTCGACGCGGTTGGGCATCACGTCTTCTTTGAAGACGAGTTTGACCACGTCGGCGAGCGGCTGGAAGATGCCGAACGGGCCGACTCGGTTGGGCCCCTGGCGCAACTGGATCCAGCCGGCGACCCGTCGCTCCGCCCAAATCAAGCCGGGCAGGATGACAAGCGGCACGGAAAAGACCACAACGAGGAAGATGATCTGCGCGATCAGTGCGTTGCTCACGACGCGACCGCCTTTCGCTCAAGGGGGAGACCCAACTCACCGACCTCTTCGAGGGTGATGCCGTCAAACTCCTCGGCCCGCTCCTTGAGGCGCGCAAAGAGAGCCGCGGCGCGCTCCGGCCGGG
>SKZP01000465.1 GCA_007127275.1 Planctomycetota bacterium | reverse complement strand
CGGCCTACCTCCGCAGAAGGTCATCCCAATCATCGGCGTCGAGCACACGGTCGACGAGCTCCTCCAAACGTTCCTGGCGTTGTTCCGATTCCATCGCTGCAACAAGTTCCGGCGACGGTACACCAAAGCGTTTCGTGCCCAGACGCAACAAGAGCGTCCGAGCTTCCTCGAGTTTTCCTTCCGCCTTGCCTTCCGCCTTGCCTTCCGCCTTGCCTTCGAGGAACCATGTGGTGGTCATTTGCTTTGCCTCCTCATATTCGGGCTTCGTCAGCATGCTTTGAAACTCGGCTTCTTCATCCTCGGTTAACTTTAAATAGGCATCGACAATTTCGCTCAAGAGAAATCGGCGGGCCTTGCTCGCTTCGGTCTCGCCGATGCGCTTGAGCGCCGTGGCCTTGAGCCAGGCGCGACGCTCCTCTTTGCGGCGCATCAACCCCGCCAGGGCGACAGCGAAGCTGTTGCTGCCGGTGACGTGCTCGGCGACGTCGAGTGCCGGCAGGCCGACGTAGCGGAAACGCAGCTGGTGGACCCAATCCTCGTCGTCCGAGTCATAGATGTGCTCCCAGCCGATTCCTTCCAGGCCCACCTTCAACAGCAGCACGATCGGCATCACCTTGATCTCGTGCTTCGCACGCAAGAAATGGTAGTAGCGCTCGACCTGTTGGCGCGCCGAGGTCAGCGAGGTGCGGCTGTCGATCTCGATGAGCACGATGATCCAGCGCCACTCCTCCTCCTTGGCCGGCGTCTCGAGCCGAACCTTGGCGACAAGGTCCATAATCCCCCGCTCCCCCGCTGGCGGCGAGGGGAACGCCTCCTTGTCGAGCCATTCCACCTTCGAAAAGTCGACCCGGCCACTCCAATGCGGCATCGCAAGCGCCAGGAACTCGGCAAAGAACTCCTGCACGGCAATCTTGAAGCGTTGATCGTGGTCTTCGAATGCGCGCGTTTCGTCGGGCATCGGTGCACTCGCAGCGTCGCTATTCGGCCATACCGGGTTGCCACCAAGAACACACGACCGACTCCCAAACGGTCCGTCATCGACAGGCGTCGTTGCCGAAAGAAACCCATCCGGAGCGTTGCGGCAATGTGCCGTTACGCTACGGTGTGGCGCCGGGGTCGGCCTTCGGTGGTTGCTCGCCCTCGGGGCGCTGTAGCCAGCAGGCGGAGTGGTGCTGCGGGCGTGGCTCGAACAGCGGCGGCTCCTCCACATCGCACAACCCCTGCATGGCGTGCGGGCAGCGCGGGTGGAAGCGGCAGCCGCTGGGCGGGTTGAGCAGACTCGGCGGCTCGCCGCCGGGCACCTCGGTGTCGCGGTGCGCGTTCTCGGGGTCGGGGTCGGGCAGCGCGGTGAGCAACGCCTGGGTGTAAGGGTGCTGCGGATGGTCGATCAATTCGTCGACCGGCGCCTCCTCGACAAACTTGCCCGCGTACATCACGAAAATGCGCTTGGCGAAGTAGCGCACCGTGGAAAGGTCGTGGGTGATGAAGACGAGTGCGAGATTGTGCGAGCGCTGAATGTTGCGCAGCAGGTTGAGAATCTCGATGCGCACTGAGGCGTCGAGCATCGAAACCGGCTCGTCGGCAACGATCATCTCCGGCTTGAGGATCAGCGCCCGCGCAATGACGACGCGCTGCTGCTGGCCGCCCGAGAGCATGTGCGGAAACTTGTGCAGAAACTCCTCGGGCGGCGACAGGCGCACCTCTTCGAGGGCCGCGCGGATCCGCCGTTCGCGCTCGGCGCGGTCGCGTACCCCGTGCACGATCAGTGGCTCGGCGAGGATTTGGCGCACCGACATGAAGGGTGGCAGCGCGCCATACGGATCCTGCTGTACGTAGCCGACCTTGGCGCGGTACTCGTGTCGCTCCTGCCGGGAACGCTCGCTCAGTTTGCGCCCCTCGAAAATTACGTCCCCTTCGGTCGGCTTGTGCAACCCCAGCAGCGTACGGATCAATGAGCTCTTGCCGCAGCCGGATTCGCCGACGAAGGCGACCGACTCACCGCGGGCGAGAGAAAACTCGACACCGTCGACGGCACGCACGTAGCCGATGCGCACGATCCCCCAGCGTCGCAACTCGAACCAAGTGTGCAGTTGCCGCGCGTGCAACAACGCCTCCCCCTCGGTGCGAGGAGGCACCTGTGTCTCGACCTGGGCCGTATCCGTGGGCAGAGTTTGCGACTCGGCACTCATGTCGATTGCGCCTCCTCGGTGAACAGCCAGCAGCGCGCCTTACGGTTGTCCGGCAGTGATTGCAGCTCGGGGTTTGCGCCGCAGCGCTCGTGCCTCGACGGGCAGCGATCGGCGAAGCGGCAGCCCTCGGGCAACTCGAGCAGACTCGGCGGCTGACCGGGAATGTGTTCGGGCTCGACGACTTCGCGCAACCGCGGCACGCTGGCCATCAGCAGTTTGGTGTAGGGGTGGGCGGGGTCGGTGAAGTAGTGCTGCGCCGGGCTGTCCTCGACGATCTGGCCCGCGTACATCAGCGCCACACGGTCAGCAAGCTCGCTGGAGGTGGCGACGTCGTGGGTAATCAGGATGAAGCTCGTGCCCATCTCCCGCTTGATGCGCTTGAGCACGTTCATGATGTTCGCCTGCGTCAGCACGTCGAGCGCCGAGGTCGGCTCGTCGAGAATCACGAGCAACGGGTCGGTGACCAGCGCCATCGCAAGCACCGCCCGCTGGCGCATCCCCCCGGAGAGCTCGAACGGATAGCGGTTCAGGAAGTCGGCCGGCAACCCGACGAGATGAAAGACCTCGGCGGCCCGCTCTCGCGACTTTTCCCTCGACCAGCCGTTGTGGACGCGCAACGGCTCGGCGACCTGTTCGCCGACGCGCACGACCGGATTGAGCGCGTTCATCGCCGCCTGCATGACCATGGAGATGCGGCTCCAGCGCACGGTGCGGCGGAATTGCTCCTCGGAAAGCTCGCTGATCTCTTCGCCGGCGAGCGTGACCTTGCCGGAGAAGTGGGCGACGTTGCGCGGCAGCGTGCGCAAAAGCGCCTTGGTCAGCGAGGTCTTGCCGCAGCCGGATTCGCCGAGCACGACGAGCGCTTCATTGCGCTTCATCTCGAAGCTGATGCCGTCGACGGCGCGCACGACGCCGCGCTGCGTGCGGTAGTGCAGGTGCATATTCTCGACGCGCAGCAGCGTCTCGCCGGCAGCGCCGGACGCTGCCGACTCCGCCCCGGATTGCCTCGGCGCGTAACTCGGGTCGTCGGCGAGCACGTCCCCGCGGGGCTGCTGCGACGCATCTGGGTGGACTGGCGGCGTGTTGCTCATGGTTGATTGGCTTGTGCGACTCCCCTCGTCGAGCGTGGCGACTCCCTAGATTCGGCGCAGCCGCGGGTTGAAGATACGGTCCAGCGCAAAGCCGAACATCGCGAATCCCAGCCCCGTCAGCATCAGCATCACCGTTGGCGCAAGCACCCAATAATAATGCCCGAACTCCAATGCGCCATGTTCTTGCGCATCATGCAACAGCTTGCCCCACGTCGGCAATGTCGGATCCCCCAAACCGAGCACCGCCAGCGACGCCTCCAAGAACACATACGTCGGAATCAGCGTCACGAAGCTCGGGATCAACACGGGCAAGACCCGCGGGATCATGTACCGAAAGACGATCCGAAAGTTCCCCGCCCCGTAGGCGCGCGCCGCCTCGATATACGGGGACTCACGAATCGGCAACAGCATCGCTCGATACATCTTGATGCTCGCCGAGAAAATGCCCAGAAGGATCACCACCCCGAGCATCAGCCAAATGCTCGTTGAATAGAGCGTGCCGATCATCACGAGAATCGGCAACAGCGGCAGGATGATGTTGACTTCAGTGATGCGCTGGATCGTCGCGTCGATGATGCCGCCGAACCACACGCCGATCGCCGCGATAATCAGCGTGGTGATCGTCGTGCCGACCGCGGCGAGTAGCCCGAAGGCGAGGGCCACGGGGGTACCCCACATCAAGGCGACGCTGAGGTCGCGGCGCATGTGGTCGGTGCCGGCGACACCGTGAACGAGCCCGTAGGAAACGAAGGTGGCGCGCACGTCGGCGGCGTCCTCCTCCGTGTGCATCAAATCGACAAGAATCTCGATGCGGTAGGTCCCCGGCAACACCTCCGCCGTAGCCCGCAACTCGTCGGCGCGTCGCTGGAGCGCCGCTGCGAGCCGCTCTTGCTCGTCCACCCCTTGCGCGAGCAGTGCGCGAACCTCCTCGAACACCCACTGCGCCTCTTCCTCGGTAAGCACGAACTGCTCGCCCAGCCGCTCGGTGACGACTTGCTGTTCGTCGTCGGCGACCCAGGCGACAATTTCGCCGAGCGCGGGGATCACGTCGTCGCTAAGAATCTCCGCCTGGTTCTGGTGCCTCGGGTCGCTGAGCAGGCCGACGTGCGGATACTTGCCGTAAAAGAAACGTTCCAGGTGCGAGTCTTGCGTGATCGAGACGCGCTCGTAGGCGCCAACCGAGCGCGAGCCCAACGGAAACACCTCGCCCGCTGGCGTGTGCCAGCGCATCCGCGCATAGGGCAGTCGCTCGTCGAACTCCGCCTCGAGGAACAGGGCCATCTCCGAGGGGAAGTCGGAATAGGTGTAGTCGAACTCGAACTCGATGCGCAGTTCGCTGCCGTCCCGTTCGACCGTCGCGTCCTCCTCGGAGGTCAACACCATCGTCTCGGGCAGGTCGTAGCCAAAGGCGTTGATCCACGCCGGCCAGGCGTTGATCGGATTTTGGCGCACCGCCTCCTGGCCGCGCCAGTGAAGTTCCGCTTCCTCGAAGGAAAGGAACACCACCGTATACGCGGCGAGTCCGAACAGAAAGGCGATCAACGCCAACCCAAGGATAGCCGAGGGATAGTTGCGGACCTGCTTGAACCCTTCGCGCCAGCGGCTCATTTACTTCGCTCCCAGCTTCACCCGCGGATCGAGGATCGCGTAGAAGATGTCCAACAAGAAGACGGTAACGCCCAGCAAGTAGGCGAAGACAACCACGAAGCCGATGATTACCGGCGTATCGGTGTGACCGATCGCTGTTAGGAACGTGGTCCCGAGCCCCGGCCAGGTAAAGACCTTTTCAAGGATGATCGAGCCGCTCCAGAGGAAGATCAACATCAGCGCGAAGCTGGTGACGATCGGTGGCAGCGCCGGGCGCAGCACGTAGCGACGCTCGATCATTCGCGACGGCAGCCCCTTGGCGCGGGCGAGCTCCACGTAAT
>SKZP01000298.1 GCA_007127275.1 Planctomycetota bacterium | reverse complement strand
TTCGTCGGGAATCGGTGCGTCTGCAGGCGCGAGAAGAGGAGATTGCCGTCGGCGGAGACTTCGAACTTGCCGCCGCTGGAGGCAACGAGCTTCACGTCAACCCGACTCTGGAACTGGCTTCGCAGATGGTCCGCCAACCTGGCGGCCTGGGGCTCGTAGTTTCACTGGGCACAATAAACGATCTCGACCACCATCATCCACCTCCTTGCTTGCCAGGCTTCGCCACGTCCTACCCGCGGCCTGTCACTCTGCGTAGGCCGACACGGGAAACTCTCTGCCATCCACGGTGCGAACCGACAAGAGCTTAGGCGCTGTCAGAAAATTGCTTCGAAGTGGCGCTACTGCGCTCGGCTCGCTTCGTTGTCGTCGGTTGCGCGGCTCGATGTGACTCGTCACGCCTGTGCTCACCTTCCTTTGCCTTGCATAGCTTTCGCTCGTAACGCTCAACTTCCGAAGTTACTGCCCCAATTGCGGGACGCGCGGTGATTGTCGCGTCCGTTCGACTCGAATGGTACCTTCGAGACAGAACTTGTAGCGTTCCTTCGGGTAGCCATTGTCGTTGCTCGAGCGAGTATTGATGGACGAATCCTCGGCATATCCCACGACGCCGGCCGACTCTGTCGAGGCAGACGCGACCTCCCCCTCCTCGGTGTCGGAGACTCCGCTGGCGTCCGAAGTCGGCAAAGCGTCGGCGGCGGCGCGTGAGACGGATGAACACGAGAGGGACGGCGGGGGACGTGGCAAGGAAAGCGACGAAACAAACGAAAGGGGGCCTGGCTACCCGCCACTTTCGACGTCCGCGGCGGCGCCGGTACATTTCGGCAAGTTCGAGTTGCTCGAAGAGTTGAGCCGCACCCCGAACAGTGTCGTCTACCGGGCGGTGCAAACCGACCTGCACGGCCGCGACGTGGCGCTAAAGGTGCTCGTCGAAGGACCGCAGGGCGGCGAAGGGGAGGAGAACGACGACCGCGTGACGCGGTTTCGCCGCGAAGTCGAAAATGTCGCCCGTCTGCGACACCCCAACATTGTCGGCGTCTACGAAGTTGGCGAGATCGACGGTTTTACCTACTTTTCCATGGAGTACGTCGACGGCTGCTCGCTTGCGCAGTGGATCGAGGAGCACGGCCCCATGAGTGGCCGCGACGCGGCGGAGCTTTCCTACAAAATTGCCCGGGCCATTCATTACGCGCACACTCGCGGGATCATCCACCGCGACATCAAGCCGGCGAACATTCTGCTCGACCGCGTCAACGGCGAGCCGATGATTGCGGATTTCGGCCTTGCCAAGGACATCCGCAGCGACGTGCGCATCACGCAGTCCGGCGTCACCGTGGGCACGCCGCCGTACATGCCGCCCGAGCAGGCCCGCGGCCAGCACGACATGCTCGACAGCCGCAGTGACGTTTACGCACTGGGGGCGACCCTTTACGAGGCCGTTACGGGGCGCCCGCCGTTCGACGGTGATACCGGCATTCAGGTGATGATGCGGGTGCTGGAAAAGGCGCCGACGAGGCCCCGCCGACTCGCCTCGTCGCTCTCGCCCGACTTGGAAGCGATCATTCTGCGCTGCCTCGCCAAGCGCCAACGAGAGCGGTACGAAAACGCCGAGCTGTATGCGCAGGATCTGGCGCGGTACCTGCGCGGCGAATGGGTCCAGGCGCGCAAGGCGACGCTTGTGCACCGCGTCGGCCGCTTCCTCAAGGCCTACCGCGACTTGGCCTACGTCCTGCTCGCCATCACCATTGTCTACGCCATCCACCTTGCGGGGCAGTATGTCGCCGGTACGGCCTCGCAAGGGGAGCAGCGGGTCCCCATCTTGCCCGACGGGGCGGAGGCGACGAGTTGGAGGCTCGAAGCGCTGCGTGGCAACGTCGAGGCGTTCTATCCCATGGAATTGTGGCTCAACGACCCGAGCCGCGAAGGCACGGAAGCCGACGCGACTGGCGAGGCCGTGGCCATTTCCGTGGAACCGCTCGGTTTGCGGGACTTTGAGCTGCGCTTCCAGGCCGACATTCTCGGCGGCGCCACCTCGGCGGCGCAAGAGCCGGGGCTCGGCGTCTTCCTCGTGCCGGACCGCGAGGCGGCGCAAGTTCCTCCCGGCTCCTGGCCCCCCATTCGCGAGGGGTACCTGTTCCTGCTTGGCGCGCGCCAGAATACCAGGGCCGCCGTCTACCGTGTCGAACGCAATGCCCGGGCCCCCGACGGTCCCGGCCGCGCCGTTGCCTTGCTGGCGGAGCCACGGCTGCGACTCGCCGAGCAGGGCGGCAAGTACGACGTCGCGATCAGTCTTGTCAGTTCACAATTGAGCTTCGACGTGCGTGACGTTTCGCAGCGACGTCGCTGGCGCCTGGAAGCCGAAGACGACTTCGTGCTGCCCCTGCCGGCGACAAGCCTTGTCGGCTTCTACTGCACCGGTACCTCGGCAGTGATTGAGCGCTGGTCACTGGCGGCGCGCAGTTGGCACCTCGGCTCGCGCTGGCTCGACCGGGGCGACGGAAAGTTTTTGATCGGCGCCTACGCAGAGGCGCTCTCCGACTACGAAGCGGCCTTGCTCTTTGCGCAAGAGGATCCGGTATTGCGCAACCAGCTCGCCGAGCGGATTGCCCTGACGCGGGAGGCACTGGCGGAGTCGCCGCTTATGGTTGCGCCGGAGTATGAGTCGCTGCATGCCGCACGCCACTCGCTACGGGTGAGCCGGCGGCTGATTGAATGTTACGTGCAAGCGGGTCTCGCGCGACAGGCGCAAGCAGTCCTCGAGGACGTGCTTGCACGCGACGAGGACGACCTCGAGGCGTTCGGGGACGCGACGCTGCGCTGGCTCGTCCCGGCGGGGCGACGGTGGGCGGACGAGCTGGCCGTGCAGGCGCGGGCGAGTTGGCCGTGGGAGGGCAAGTTGCCGCGGCAAGAACTGGATGCCGCAGCCCTGGCCGGCGACGAGTCCGCCGACAACGACGGCGACCTGCACGCGCCGCGGGCCTTGTCCGAGATTGCCCGTCATCACTACACGGAGTCTCCGAGTCCGCTCGAGCGAGCGGATGCCGCCCGTGACATCTACCGCGAAATGCGGCGGCTGCTGCGCGAACGCCCCGCCGGCGGCGAATACGGCAGCGTCCCTGTGGACTTTGTCGAATACGTTGAGCTACTTTTGCGCGAAGGTGAGCTGACGGCGTGGCAGATTCGCACCACCGGCGAGCGCAACCTCGCGCAGCACTTGCGCCGCGAGTTGGTCGCCACGTCGTTGCACGAGTGGCTGCACACGTCCATGCAGCGGGAGCCGCCGCGCAAGATGCTTTCCTTGCTACGGGAGTTGCGCGGGGTTCATCTCGACATGGACCTTGCCTCGGCATATCTTGCGCTGTTGACGCGCACGCGCAGCGACTCTCGTGGGGCCGACGCCGGCCGCGAGCCGACGCACCTGCTCGACGAGCTTGCCGCGAGTCGGGTTCCACCGCAGGAGTTACGGCAATTCGCCGAGGAGTTGCGCGACTACCTCCGCGAGCACGACTTGCGCGGCGACCCAAGCGCTGCACGCATACAACGCTGGTACGAGGGAATGCTCAACCGGCAGCGGACAACGAGATGAAGCAACACGACGACACCTCTGGCGCGACGGAAGAGAAGCGCGAACCCGCACAGGCGAGTTCCGCACAACGCATTTTGGTGGTGGACGACGACGAGCGTTTTCTGCCGCGACTGGTCAAGGCGCTCGTCGACCGCGGCTTCGAAGCCCACGGCGCGGCAAGCGCGACGGACGCGCTCAATCTCGCCCGGCTCCTAAAGCCGGGGCGCATTGTGCTTGACTTGCGCATTGCCGACGCCTCCGGACTCGAGTTGATTCCCACCTTGTGCGAGTCGCTACCTGGCGTGGCCATTGTGCTGCTTACCGGATACGGCTCCATCCCGGCGGCCACCGAGGCCATCCGTCGCGGCGCCATTGAAGTGCTGACGAAGCCGGCCGACACCGACGAGATCTTGGCGAGCTTCGACGCGTCGCAACGCCTGCGAGGCGACGAACAGCCCACGTCAAGCGAGCCGAGCACCCCAGCTGCTACTCCGCCAGCGTCCGCGTCGCTGGCCGGCTCCGTCCGTGGGGACGCCGACTCTGCCGAGTTCGGTCGCGTTCCCTCACTCGCGCAGGTCGAGTGGGAGCACATTCAGCGCGTCCTCGCCGACTGCGACGGCAACATCTCGGCCGCGGCACGCAAACTGGGCATTCACCGCCGCACCCTGCAGCGCAAGCTACAGATAAGGCCCGAGGCGTAGCCGTTCGCGGCCGTCGCCGTCGCAGGCACATGCGAATTCTCGACTCGTCCTTTCGCTTCGTTCTGCCGCTGGTACCTTGACCGTATGCGGTTGCCTTCACGCCACGCACGTGGTGGCCAAGGGGAGACGGTGCTGTGGGGACGGCAGCCCTTCAGGCGCAGCTACGACCGGTGCCACGCCGGCCGATGATTTTGCTGTTCGCCGCCGCGGCGCTCGGCTTGCTGGGAGCGCGCTACGTCGGTGCCGCTTCCGTGGGGCTCAGCATCCTCGCGGGCTCGCTCGTCGTTACCGGCCTGCTCACCCTTGTCGCAACGCGCCTCGCCCGCTCGCGAACGGGCGGCGAAGCCTCTGCGAAACGGGCACTCTTCTCATCGCCGTGGCGCTTGCCGCTGACGGGGCTTGCGCTGCTTGCCGTGCTCGGCGCGTATTGGGTCTGGCTCGCGAGTCTCGAGGCGCATCAGCTTGCGCTGCAACAGCGCTTCCCAGCCGGCTCGCGCGTGCAAGTCATTGTGCTCGGTACCGTAAGCGAGGCACCGACGCCGCGGCCGGAGGGGACGACGCGTGACGTGCGCCTTGATCCCGCGGCGGGAGAGCCGCCGACAATGCGCGCGCCCCAGCCGATGCTCGAGTTCGAACGCGGGCCGAGGCACGCGTTCGAGGCGCGCAGCGTATTCGAACTCACGGTGCACGAGTACCGCGGTGGCGACGAGCCGTGGGACGTGCGCAACCACCCCGAACGCATCCGCGTCTTCACCGACGAGGCCTGGCCGGATCTGCGCCGCGGCCAGACGGTCGCGCTGCCGGTCACGCTCGACACCCCCGCTCCCGCGGCCAATCCTGGCGAGTTCGACTACGGCGAATACCTTCGCCAAAACGGTATCAGCCGCCAAGCGCGCTGGCGCTTTCAGCACGGCGCCGACGTGCTCGAGGAGCCGCATCCGCTCGCGCTGTTCACGCCGCGCGGCTTCACCGCCGAGGT
>SKZP01000098.1 GCA_007127275.1 Planctomycetota bacterium | reverse complement strand
GGGGTGATGGTCATTCCGACGATCGCCACATTGAGCGAGGACGCGATTTACGCCGTGCCGCGCAGCCTGCGGGAAGGCAGTTACGCGCTCGGCGGCGGCAAGGCCCGCACGATCCTGTTCGTCGTGTTGCCGGCCGCCTCCTCGGGCATCATCGCCTCGGTGATTCTCGGGATTTCGCGCGCCATCGGTGAGACGATGATCGTGACCATCGCCGCGGGAAGTACGCCGCAGTTGTCCATCGACCCGACGCAAGCGGTGCAGACGATGACCGCGGCGATCGTCGAGCTGATTCAGGGGGAGATCCCGCACGGCTCGACGCAGTATCGTTCGGTCTTTGTCGTCGGCCTTGTGCTGTTCCTGATGACGCTGGCGCTCAACGTGGCCGCCCACTGGCTGCGCCGCCGCTATGCCAAGGGAGCGATGTAGTGACCATGCCACGACCACCGCGACAGTCTTCCCGGGCACCTCTCGAGGCACAGGAACTCACCGGCTCGAGCGACACGAAGGGCTCCGAGTCGGCACTCAAGGCGATCTTGCTCGTCGCGGTGATCCTGCCGTTGTGCGTGCTTGCCGTGCTGATCGGCGACACGATCATCAAAGGCTGGGAGCGGCTCGACTTGTCGCTCCTCTTCGACTCGCAGGGGATCACCGCCGCGGAAAGCGGGCTCTACCACGCGATCGTCGGCTCGATGTGGTTGATGGCGCTGACCGCGCTGATTGCCGTGCCGCTGGGCATTGGTGCGGCGATCTATCTCGAGGAATACGCGCCGAAGAACGGGCTGACGCGCTTGATCGAGGTGAACATCACGAACCTCGCCGGGGTCCCCTCGATTGTCTACGGCCTCTTGGGGCTTGCGGTGTTCGTGCGCTTTTCCGGCTTGGGGCCGAGCGTGCTTGCCGGGGCGCTCACCCTCTCGCTGTTGATCCTTCCGGTGATCATTACCGCCTCGCGGGAGGCGCTACGCTCGGTGCCGCCGTCGTTGCGCGAGGCCTCCTATGCGCTGGGCGCGGATCGTTTCGCGACGATTCGCCGTGTGGTGCTGCCGATGAGCCTGCCGAGCATCCTTACCGGAGTAATCCTCGCGGTCTCGCGTGCCGTCGGTGAAACCGCGCCGATCATCGTCGTCGGCGCCGCCGCCTTGACGACGCGCCCGGCGGCCGGCCCACTCGACCGCTACGAGGCGCTGCCGGTCAGCATCTACAGCATGACCAGTTCGACCTCGGAGTGGCACACGCTTGCCGCGGCAGGGATCGTCGTTTTGCTCGCCTTTCTGCTCTCGCTAAACGCCCTGGCCATTTACCTGCGCAACCGTTTTCAGCGCCGCGCCGAGTACTAAGGAGGTGCCAGAAAGTTACGTCCGATTTTGAGCTACTGCGCGCGGCTGACCGTCGTTGTCGGCGGTTCGCTGCTCGAGGAGGCAAACAACGCCTGCGCTGCCCAACGTCCTGCGCCTCGTACAGCGATCGCTCGTGACGCGCAAAATCGGACCTGGTTCCTGTCACCTCCGAAACCGCCGCAAGCCCCAGCCTTGGGGCTGCGCACGCAAACGGCAAGGAGCGTCGCGAAGCGGGTCGAGTGACTCCGAATTCGCAGGATTCATAGGCGTCGCGAAACGCGTGGAGCGGTTGCTCCCCGGTTGTCTTACGGGAGCCCAGGGATGCCTGCTGGGCTTGGGTACGAGCGAGACTGTCATGGCCCACGAGCGCATCCTCGTTATTGAAGACGACGCGAACATTCAAGAGCTGCTTCGCTACAACCTGGAGCGCGAAGGCTTCGCCGTCGACGTCGCCGCTCGGGGCGAACAAGGGCTCAAACTTGCGCGGCAGACTCCGCCGGACTTGGTTCTCCTCGACTTGATGCTTCCAGGCATGGACGGCCTCGAGGTCTGCCGCGAGTTGCAAAGTGACCCGACGACGGCGGAAAGCGGCATCCTGATCATCTCCGCAAAGGACGCGGAGAGCGACATCGTCACCGGGCTCACCCTCGGCGCCGATGACTATCTCACGAAACCGTTCAGTCCGCACGTGTTGCTTGCCCGCATCCGCGCGGTGCTTCGCCGGCGCCGTCGCGAGGCGACACCGGAGAACGAACGCATCCTCGTCCGCAACGGCGGCAGCGAACCGGAGCTGGTCATTCACCCGGGGCGCTTCGAGGTCACCGTCGACGGCGAGCCGGTCAAGCTGACGGTGACGGAGTTTCGCGTGTTGCACCTGTTGGCGCGCCGCCGCGGCTGGGTATTCACCCGCTACCAAATCGTCAATGCCGTCAAGGGAGCGGAGCATATCGTCACGGAGCGCTCCGTCGACGTACAAATCGTCGGGCTGCGCCGCAAACTCGGGGACGCGGGAGCCTACATCGAAACGGTGCGCAGCGTCGGCTACCGCTTTCGGGAAGAGTGAGAAGCGAGGCAAAGGTGACAGGTCCCGCCGAACGGCAACCACGCAATGGCATCGCGCGCGCTTGCTCGGCGAGAATCTTCGTTGCGTGATGAGCCCGCGGTAAAAGTGGAGGGGCATGGGCAAAACAACGGACCGACATCCGGGGCGGTGATTCAGCAACGGGGAGCGCGTGGAGTCGGTAAAGAATGTACGAAGGAAGGTGGTCTGGGGAGGGGGCCGCTTCTCGCAGTCCCCTCACGACACAGCGACGCTTGACGCAGGTGCGTCAAGCGGATTTTCTTACCCTCGGTGGCAGAATTGGAACGAACAACGCAAGAAGTACCAGTAGCATCCTTGTAAAATGGGACCGCCACATGAGGTGACGGAAGGTGGGAACATGACCTTGCGCTACGAAATCCGCGAGTCGGAGGAGCCGCTGCTGGACTTTATTGAGCAGTTGGCCGAGCACGATATTGAGCTTTATCCGATTCAGGAGCAGGCGATGCTCGAGTTCTCCTCGGCCGACGGTGGACTGTTGCTGTCGGTGCCGACGGGCTCGGGCAAGACGCTGGTGGCGGAGGCGGCGATGTTCGAGGCGCTTTGCCGCGGCCAGACTTGCTACTACACGACGCCGCTGGTGGCGCTGACCGAGCAGAAGTTCGACGAGTTTCGCGAACGTTTCGGCGAGGAAAACGTCGGGATGATCACCGGCAACAAGCGCATCAACGCGGATGCGCCGCTGATTGTCGCCGTCACCGAGATCCTGACGAACCGCTTGCTGGTCAAGCTCTCCGAGGGGCCGAAGAAGGTCTGCGACGTCGTCGTCTTCGACGAGTTCCACTACCTCAACGACCCCGACCGCGGCTGGGTCTGGGAGTCGGCGGTGTTGCTCTTGCCTCCGGAGACGAAGCTCTTGATGCTCTCGGCGACGGTGGAGAAGACGGTGCCGTTCGTTGCCTGGCTCAAGCAGCAGCGCGGCAAGGAATTCAAGCTGCTGGAGACGACCGAGCGGGCGGTGCCGCTGACCCACGTGTGGCTGGAGAAGCTGCTCGAGGATGCCATTGAGCACATGATTGACCACGACCGGGTGCCGTGCCTCGTCTTCGCCTTCGACCGTGCCGGCTGCTTTTCCGTGGCGAACCAGATGACCTCGCTCTCGACGGGCAAGCTGCTCAGTGAGGACGAGCAGCGCCGCCTGCAGGAGCGCCTCAACGAGGTGGATTTCTCGCAGGGGGCCGGCAAGCGCTTCCGCAAGCTGATGAACAAGGGGATTGGCGTGCACCACGCGGGGGTGTTGCCGAAGTGGCGCAGCCTCGTCGAGGAGCTTTTTACGCAGAAGTTGCTCAAGTTCGTGGTCTGCACGGAGACGCTGGCTGCGGGGGTGAACCTGCCGGCGCGCTCGGTGCTGTTGCCGGAACTCGTGAAGTACAGCGGCGGCCCGAAGAAGAAGCTGCTCGAGCCGGCAACGGCGCACCAGATTTTCGGGCGGGCCGGGCGGCCGCAGTTTGACACGGAAGGCTTCGTTTACGTGCTTGCGCCACGCGACGAGGTCAAGGTGCGCAACTGGGAAGAGCGCCTCAAGAAGCTCGGCCGCATTCCAACCAAGAAGGAGCTGAGCAAGAAGCCGCAGCTCGACCCGAAGGCGGTGCGCTGGAACAAGGATCAGTACCGCAAACTGCGCGAGGCGCCGCCGGCGCCGTTGGAGTCGACGTCGCTGCCGAGCTACGGCGCGTTCGTGTTCCTGCTGCAGCAGAACGAGCTGGGTGACATCATTCGGCTGATGCAGCGTCGCTTCACCTCACCGCAGCACATCGAGTTCGCGCTGAAGCGCATTGCGCAGATGGTCGCGAACCTGCAAGCGCTCGAATACATCGAGCTCGAAGAGGTGGACGACGTCGACGAAGAGGTCACCGCGGCGGCAGAGATGACGAACCGCAAGGTCGCGGCGGCGGCGCAGAACCTTGCGAAGTGGCGCATCAGCGAGGTGCAACTGGAGCAGCGCATCATCTCCTCGCTCTCCGACGACTTCGAGAACCTGCTCGACTTCCGCGGTGTGCACCCGCTGTTCGGTCACTGGCTCAGCAAGCGGCTCAAGCTCGCGAACCTGCAGGAAAAACTCGCGGTGCTCGAAGCGCTGATTGTGCAGCCGAATACGCAGGCGGGGCCGAAGCCGGATTGGAACCTGCAGGAGATGGGCCCCTTGTGGGAGGATGTCTGCACCCGCATCGAGGCGCTGTATGAAAAGCAAGTCGCGGCACTACGCGAGGCCGGCGAGTTCGAGGGCAAGGAGCCCGACATGGTGAAGCAGGAGAAGATTGCGCCGGTGCCGCCGCACTTGCCGGGGAAGCTGTTGTGGGAGTTCGAGCACCTGCTCGCCGAGCCGGAAGAGATTCGCGTGCAACCCAAGGAGATCGCCCGGCGCATCCTCGTCTACAAGATCCCCTTTTTCCGCTTCATCGAGAGTGAAAAGCTCGAGATGCAAGAAGGCGGCGTCTACCGCTACCTCCTGCGGCTCGTGCTGCTGGCGCGACAGTTCTACAAGCTCACCGACGAGTTGGATTACCGCAAGATCGAGGTGCGCATCCTGAAGGCGCTGGAGCCGATCGACCCGTCGTTCATCGCCGAATGGATGGAGGAGCACGGCATCCACCTCACCCGCCACGAACTCGACGAGCTAGGCATCGGCGACGAAGAGGAAGTGGAAGCCCCCGCGGATCTGCGACCACCAAGTGCTCCGTCGGCGGATGCATCAAACGAGGCGGAAGTAGAGCAAGATGAGTACGACGACGCGGACGAGTCGGCCGAAGCAGATTCGCACGGACCCTAAACCCGTCGCGTTTGGGATTCGTAAGTTTCCAAGCCCACGGG
>SKZP01000525.1 GCA_007127275.1 Planctomycetota bacterium | reverse complement strand
TGTGCTCGTCTACAACGGCGAGTTGTACAACTTCCTCGAGTTGCGCTCCGAGCTTGCCGACGAAGGCATCTACGTACGCTCAAGCGGCGACACGGCGGTGCTGCTTGAGGCACTGGAGCACTGGGGCGAGGCGGTGCTCGAGCGGCTCAACGGCATGTTCGCCTTTGCCTGGTATGACCGCCACGCGCGCAAGCTGCTGCTGGTGCGAGACCACGCCGGGATCAAGCCGCTGTATGTGTTCGAGCCGCCGGGGGGGAACGGCCTCGCCTTTGCCTCGCAATACAACTGCTTGCTGCACACGCCGTGGGGGACGCCGGGGCCGGTACGCGAGGATGTGCTGCGCCTCTACCTGCGCTTGCATCATGTGCCGCCGCCACTGGGCCTGCTCGAGCATACGTGGCAAGTCGAGCCCGGCGAGGTCGTCCGCGTCGACATGAACACGGGGCGGCGCGAGTCGCGGTACTGGTGGCGCTTGCCCGAGGCTGCGCCGGAGGCGGACATCACCGACGCAAACGAAGCGAACGAGCGCCTGCACCACACCTTGCAGCGTGCCGTGCGCCGGCTTCGTGTCGCGGACGTGCCCGTCGGCCTCTTCCTTTCCGGCGGGGTGGACTCGCCACTCGTTGCCGCCATTGCCCGGGCACAGCACGGCCCTGGCTTGCGCGCCTTTACTGTCGGCTCACCCGGCTGGACGCAGGACGAGTCCGCCGAGGCTCGCCAGTTCGCGCAGACGCTAGATCTTGTACACCTGATGCGCGAGCACGGCGTCAACGAGACGAGCCTGCGCGAGTCGCTGCAGGATCTTGCCACCGCCATGCACGAGCCGCTCGCGGACTTCTCGCTTTTGCCGAGCATGTGGGTAAGCCGGCTTGCCGTCGACCACGTAGCCGTGGCGCTTTCCGGCGACGGCGGCGACGAACTGTTCTTCGGTTATGAGCGTCCCGTCTCGTTGCTGCGCGCCGCCGAGATGTTCCGCTGGCCACGGGCGCTGCGACAGTTGCGCTACGCCGCCGGCCGCCTCGGCCTCGCACGCGAAATCAGTGACACGGTGGTACACGCGCACCCGGGCGCTTACTACTTTGCCGTCAACTGCCGCACCACCGAAGCCGACCTCGCAGCACTCGCGCCGCCGCTTGCCCTGCTGCCGCAAACGACGCCGGGTGCGTTTGACCTGTATGCCAAGCCGCCGCGGGAGTGCACGCAGTCCTTCGACGCCCTTGCGCACCTCTCGCGCCGCTACGAACTGTACGGGCAGTTGCAGCGCACACTCAAAAAGCTCGACATGGCTTCCATGCATCACAGCCTCGAAGTGCGCGTCCCGCTGCTCGACCGCGAACTCCTCGAGCTTTCGTTGCGCATCCCACCCGCCGTACACCTCGGCCTCGACAACGGGAGCGACAACGCTGCAAGCACCCGCGCAAGCAACGCCAAGGCCGCCGGCATGCGACGCAAAGCCCTCCTTGTGCGCCAACTCGAGCGGTACGTGCCGCCGGAAACGGTCTCGCCCGCCAAGCGCGGCTTCTCCGTGCCTCTTGGCGACTGGTTGCGCGGCCCGCTCTATGAAGTCGCTCGGCAAACGTTGCTGGACGCGCCGTTGTGGCCCGACGGCATGTTTGCTCGCGACGGCGTGGAGGCCATGCTCGAGCAGCACAAGAGCGGCGAGCGCGACCGCAAGTGGACCATCTGGACGCTTCTCACCCTGCAGTGGTGGGCGCAAAACCACCTGTTGGGCCGCGACTGGGGCCGCAGCACAGCGGTACCCGCCCCCCGCACATCCACCAAAGTGGCCACGACGTCTCGCTAAACAAGCCCACGGGCTTCGCCCTTGGTTTGCAAATCACTCGCGGAATCAAGTCCCAACAAAGAATGCATCCCCCTGACGCAATGAACGACGCGCCAACGAGCACCAGCACAACCACAACCACCGCCACATCCATCGCTCCAGGCACGCAAACGCCGGCCATGTCGCGGCCCGCGCAACCGGATACGAAACGGCCCGTGCCCATCCTGTTCACCATTCCCAACTTCACGACCGCCGGCACCGGCCGCGCCATGCTCAACATCATTGAGCGGCTCGACCGCGACCGCTTCGCCCCGGCCGTGGCCGTGCAACGCGACGGCGGTGCACTCTCTCGCGTCGTCACCGAGGACCTCGGCTTGCCGTTTCTCGTTGCGCCAACCTCCATCCCGGCGAAGCCACGCTACTCCTTGCCGCTGCGTGCCTGGCGCGTGGCGCGGACCCTGCGCCCGTATCGCTTTCGCATTTGGCACTCCTTTCACTACGCCGACGACTACACCGAGCCGATCATTGCCCGCCTCGCCGGCGCCTCGCACTGGATCTACACGAAAAAGAACGACTGGTGGGGCTCCAACGCCTGGCGGATGCGCACCCGCTTCGCCCGCTGCGTCGTCACGCTCAACTCGACCATGCAACGCGAGTTCTTCGAGCCCATCCAACAAGCCCACAAGGCCCGCCACATCCCCCGCGGCGTCGACGCCCAACGCTTCCACGCCGAGGCCCGCCGTACCACCGCCCCCGCTCTGCGCCGCGAGTTCGCCATTCCCCCCGAGGCGAAGATTGTCCTCTGCTGCGCCATCCTCGTCGCGCGCAAGAACCACCCCGCGCTGATTGAGGCACTCGCCGAGCTGCCGCAGGCTCACCTCGTCCTTGCCGGCCCCCCCATGGAAGCCAGCTACGTGGCCGCTCTGCGCGAACTCATCCGCGAGCGCAACATGAAGTCACGCGTCCACTTCGTCGGCTACCAGGCCGACATGCCCGGCCTGCTCGCCCAAGCGGACGTGTTCGCGCTGCCCAGCCGCAGCGAGGGGATGCCCGTGGCGCTACTTGAAGCCATGTCCTGCGGCCTGCCCGTCGTCGCAACGGCCCTGGCCGGCGCCCGCGACATTGTCGAGCCCGGCACCCACGGCCTGCTCGTCCCCGTCGACGACGTCCGCGCCCTACGCACCGCCCTCGCCCGCCTGCTCGGCGACCCCTCGCTGCGCGCCCAACTCGGCGCCGCCGCCCGCCAACGCGTCGAGCAACGCTTCACCATTGACGCCGAAGCCCGCGCCCACGAGGACCTCTACGCATCCCTTGTCAATGTATGAGCCACCGACTCGAAAGCATAAGCATCTGCATGTCCAAGTAAACGAGCCCCACGGGCTTCGCCCGTGAGTCATTTGAATACGTACACCGCCAGCGGCGGTGCGACCCACGCTCAAAGCCCGTCGACTTGGTACGCAATCCAAACGGCGAGTGGTTTAGTTCGGCACGGCAAGTAGATGCTGCATTGTTGGCTCGGTGAGCAGGCGCTCGATTCGTTGCATGTCCGGGTAGAGGACGCGGTCTTCGTTGAAGGGGTGCAGGCCCGCTTCTTCGAGCAGGGCAATGGCGTCGCGGACCGTACTGCCGGGGGCGAGCGGCTTGCGGAATTGTAGGCCCTGGTAGGCGGTGAGAACTTCAATGGCGAGGATGGCGCGGACGTTGGCGACCACTTCGACGGCTTTGCGCGCGGCGAGCATGCCCATGCTGACGTGGTCCTCGGCGTTTGCGCTGCTGGGGATGCTGTCGACGCTGGCCGGGTGGGCGAGCAGCTTGTTCTCGCTGACCAGCGCCGCGGCGGTGTACTGCGGAATCATCAATCCGGTGTTGACGCCGGAGTCGCGCACGAGGAAGGCGGGCAAGCCGTTGCTGACCGCCGGGTCGACGAGGTGCGCGGTGCGACGCTCGGAGATGTTGCCGACCTCGGCGAGCGCAATGGCGAGGTAGTCGTAGGCAAAGGCAAGCGGCTCGCCGTGAAAGTTGCCGCCGCTAATCACCGAACGGCTGGCCTCCTCAAGATGCCCCGCATTCAGCCACGCCGCATAGGCTTGCGGGTACTGCTCCCGCGTAGACGCACCGCCGTCCTCGCCGTCGCCGAGTTCGCCCGGCTCGGGCAGCGGCGGAAACAGCAATGGATTGTCATTGCTGGAGTTGATCTCGGTCGCGACCACCTCGACGGCGCGCTCCCACGCATGCCACGCAGCACCGAGCACTTGCGGCGTGCAACGCAACGAATAATCATCCTGCACCGGCGGCACCGTCGGCACCACCTGGCGCAACTCCTCGGCCGCCGCGTCGAGCCGCTCTCGCGCCTTGAGCAGTGTCGCTCCCGGCTCCGTCACCTTCAAAAGGCCCGAAAGCGAGGCGAGCACAACCCCGCGCAGCTTTGCAACGACCGGCGCAAGCCGTTGAATCTGCTGCGGTGCCGGCAACCGCTGCAACTCGCGGAACGTCGGCACCGACTCGAAGCGGTCCTCGAGCCACGCCGCCAACGACTCGCGCAACTCGCTCAACGCCTCTACGTCGGCATGTGCCGTTTCCTCGACGCTCACTTCTGCCGCCTTCAAATACGCAAGCGCGTCGTCGACAAAGTCGTGCGCGCGGAACAGCCGCGCCGAGTTGACGCACACGCCGACGATCTGCGAGCCCTCGCAATACCCGGCAACGCGCACGGCCACCTCGCGCTGGTGCCGGTGCGGCCGCGCCGCGTGTAGGCGTTCGTCGAAGGCGTCGAGCACGCCACTGATCGCCTCGAGGCTCATTGCCGTGGCCAACTCCGCCGCGCGCAACAATGCAAAGCCGTCGGTCACCGCGAGGCAGCCGAGCGCGCACATGAACTGCGTGCCGTTGTTCAGCGCGAGCCCTTCCTTGGCGGCAAGGTCCACCGGGCGAAACTCGCGAAACCGCTCCCGCTCGCAAAGCGCCTCCCACGCCGCGACATCCTCGGCCGGCGGCAGCGCCTCAAAATCCGCGTCCCGCGGCTCGGTCACCAGCCTGTACCCCGCCTCGCCGCCACGCTCCCCGTTGTCCCAGCCCTGCCCCTCCTCTGCGCAGCCGGCCGGGCGCAGTCGCGTGGTCGCCCCGCGCACGCCCCGTGCCGCCCGCGGATATATACGCCCCCCGGGATCCCCAATCAGCACGAGCGCCAGATGCGACAACGGGGCAAGATCCCCACTGGCCCCCAGCGAGCCCTTCTCCGGCACATACGGATACACGTCGTCGTTGAGCATGCTCACCAGCGCCTCGACGACCTCGGGCCGCACGCCGGAGTTGCCACGGCAGAGCGTGTTCGCCCGCAACAGAATGGCCGCACGTACCACATCCTCGGGAAAGGCGCGGCCGCGACCCACGGCGTGACTGCGCAGCAGATTCTTCTGCAACTGCGCCGTCTGCTCCGGCGGGATCACTTTGTCCCGCAACTTGCCG
>SKZP01000163.1 GCA_007127275.1 Planctomycetota bacterium | reverse complement strand
GAGCGCGTCGCCCACACCATTGAGGCTTGCCGCGTCGCGGGTGTGCCGCTGAAGTTCACCGCGGGGTTGCATCACGCCATCCGCAAGCCGAACCGCCCCGGCTACCCGCACGGCTTCGTCAACCTCTTTGCCGCCGGCATACTTTCCGCGGCGCGCCCGGAGTCCTTCCCTCGTTCTCGCCTGCTCGAGCTGATCAACGAGGAGAACGCGGAGAGTTTCACCTTTGATGACTACGGCATGGGGTGGAACGACGTCTCGGCAAGCGTCGAGCAGATCCGCGAGGGCCGCAAGCTTTTCACCTCCTTCGGAAGTTGCAGCTTCGACGACCCGCGTGCCGACCTGCGCAGTCTCGGGTGGCTCGCCGCGACGGCTTGGGGGTAGACGGGTAGGTGAGACGCCTGTTCGCCACGGGGTCACTCGCGCTCGCGGAGTCGCTGACGGGCCTCTTGCAACGCTTGCCGCACGTGTGACGTCACGCGGGGCCGCCGCAGCGACAGCATCGCCTCGGCAGTCGCCTCGTCGACACGTTGCACGCCACGCAAAGAAAGCGTGCGTCCCTCGTACTCGGCGAGCGCCGCGACCGCTTTGGCGTCGAGTTCCTCCACTCCGTCGAGATACAGTCGTTGCCCCGGAAACGTAGCGAGCGCCCCGGCAACCGACTCGTTGAGCTCGCGCAGCCCGTTGAGAATCAGTCGGTTCCCGTGCCAGGAAGCCAGGTTGCGCGCAGCCTCCGCCTCCAGATGCTCGAGCCCGCTCATGGACAGCACCCGTCCGTGCCACTGCGAAAGCGCCGCGGCGACATCCGCGTCCAACTCGCGCACGCCGTTGAGATACATGGTCAACATATGATCCTCCCACGCGGCGAGGTGCGTCGCCGTTTCGAGGTCCAGCGCCTCGAGCCCGTCGAGGTAGAGGATTTTATGCCGTTGATCGTTGCGCCACTGCGCGAGTCTCGCCGCCGCCTGGGGTTGGAGCGAGCGAAGCCCGTTCAAGCGCAGCACACGACCGGCCCACGAGGAAAGGGCACCTGCCGCCCCGGGGGAAAGTTCGGTCAATCCGTTGAGATAAAGCAGATCCCCGTCCCACTGGACGAGCCGGACGGCGAGTTCCTCCTCGAGCGTGCGCACGCCATTGAGTTGAAGGTGGTTGCCACGAAACTCGCTAAGTGCCTCGACCAGCTCCGAATCCACCGTACGCAATTCGTTGAGCCCAAGCACCTGCGGCTCGCCGGTGTACTGCGACTCCCACGAGCCGAGTATGCGCAACGTCTCCGGCTCAATGTCCGTTACACCGAGTTGCAACTCCATGCCCCTCCACTGGGAAAAGACGCGCGCACCGTCCTTGTGCACGGTATGCACGTCCGGCAGGTGCAGTTGAAAGCCGCGGTACCCGACGAAGTGCGCGGCCACCTCGGCGCTGAACTCGTGCAATCCGGAGACGACGAGCCGCACGCCGGTCCAGCGGCCTAGCAATTCGACGGCCTCTTCCGGCAAGGTGTCGAAGCCAAGCAAGTACAACTCACGTGGCTCGCCTCGCCACCGCAGCAGCTCCTCCAATGCCTCGAGAGCAATCTCTCGCAGGGCGGGCAGGTACAGCTGCTGCCCCCCGAAGCGCCGCAGCGCCCGTGCTTCTTCGAGGCTCAAGCGCTTCACGTCCAAGAGCACAAGGCTGTCCGCGTCTACCGGTGAGCCGTGCAGTTCCATGGGAAAGACGTCGCGCACTCGCAAGCCGGGCATGAGCAGCGCATCCGGCTGTTGCTCGAGCGCTTTCATGGAACGCCGAGCGAAATCCTCGAGCGTGCGCGGCTCCCGCTCTACTTCGTGCGTTGTCGTCGCGTCGCCATTGGGCTCGGTCTCGTCCGACGTTGTCTCGTCGGTCTCGTCGCCGTCCGTTTCGCCGTTCTCACTGGGACGCTGATTCGTGTCGTCGGGGCGCTTGGTGTCCGTCGGCTGCTCCCGGTCCTCAGTTGGGTCGGATGCCTGCGGCTGTTTCTCCTCCGCGTCGTCGTTCGGCCGGTGCCCCGCTGCCGGGTCGCCACCACCTTCGTCCTCGTGCGTGGGCTCGGCCTCGGGTTGTTCCGTCGTTGCCGTTTCCTCTTCTCGCTCCGCTTGCGAACAGGCGGTACCGCCGAGCCCGCTGGCAAGGAAGAGCCCCAACATCAGCAACACAGCACTCGTTCCCAAACGGCGCAGTAGGAATTGGAACGTCGTCGACATAACCGGTGTGGAAGGTTGGGAGCGCATCATGCAGTCCGTCCGAGTTTCTCGCGCTTGCAGAAAGTGTGGAGCAACCCACCGCGCCTGTCAACAAAGTCCGCTCTGGCCGCTCCACCCCGTACCCGTTAGGAATCCGGTCGCCGGGGGTCTTGCGGCTCCCGGTTCGCTGCACCACCGCAGATGCGCCCCCTCGGAATGCAGGCGACGCCCCGGGGCTTGAGCAAACAACCGTTCCACAACTTCGAGAGGGCGCTCCGTCGCCCCCGCCCCTGCCGCCGACGGGGAAGTCGGGCCCAAGCTCACGGACTGCGGCCGGTGGGTTTCTCTACTCGGTGTCGCGCACCCCACGGGCCGCAGCCCGTGGGCTTGTGGGCTTGTGGAATCTACAGTTTCCTGTCTACGGGATGCACGGCCGTCGCCCTACGGATTTGCTTCGCCGCGCGGTACAATACGGAGGAGTCATCCATTTTCGGGTCGCCCCGTTTGTACTCGTGAGCGAAGGACGCGACGGCGATGAGCCTGCGCATGAAGGTATTTCTGGCGATCGTGGCGACAATGCTGATCACCACCACGATTGTCACGCTAAACCTCGTCTATCAGGCGCTGGCGCAGCACCAGCATTACACGCATGCGTTCGAGACGTCTCACGAACGCATTGTCGACCAGTGGGTCGCCACGGCGTTGCCCGACGACCTCGAGCCCGAGGAGTTGCTCAACCGCCTCGACCTTTATGAGCGCAAGTTTTTCCCCCGGGCCGCCGACGGCAACGCAGGTGAAAACTCCATGTTCTCGGAGATGGTGCTGATTGACAAGTACCGCTACGTGGAGCGCGTGCTTACCGACAACGAGGCACGGCGAACCGAACTGATCCCCGGCGGAGCACGCAAAAAACTCTACGACGAAGCGCTGCTCGACGTGTTGCAAACCGGCGAGCCCCAGATCCGTGACAACGTCGTCTACCGACCGCTGACGCGTACCGTCGAGTCGCCGTTGCCGGGGCGAGAGCCGCGCGAGGAGGTGGCGTATGTGTTAAAGGTCGGGCTTGACCTTGACTTGCCAAGCCCCATTTCGCCGCGCGAATTGATGGGCTCGGTGCTGCCCATCATGTTCATGGGGACGGTGGTGCTCGTACTCGTCGTCTTCGTGCTCCTCTCCCGCATGGTGCTGCGGCCGCTGGAGCAATTGGTCAGCGCCTCCCGCTCCATTGCCTCGGGGGACTACGAGTGGAACGTGCAGATGACGTCGCCGCCGGATTCGCACGACGAGATTGGCACGCTGGTCAGCACGTTCGACCAGATGATGCGCGAGGTGCGCGACCACCGTACCGACCTCGAGGACAAGGTCGAGGATGCGCTCAAGCAGCACCGGCGTGCCGAGCAGGCGCTGATCATTGCGCAGCGCCTCGCCGCCACCGGCACCCTCGCCGCGGGAATTGCCCACGAGATCAACAATCCGCTGCAGGGAATGCAAAACGCCGTGCGCCGGCTGGAGAAGCGCCTCGGCGACAACCTCGACGCGCGCAATGCCGACTACCTCGCACTCGTGCGCGAGGGGCTGCAACGCATCCAAGAAATTGTCAAACAGGTCCTCGACGTCTCGCGTCGCAGCGTCAACCCGGCGCCGTTCGACATGTCCGAGCCGGTGGAGCGAGCCGTCGCCCTCGTCGAGCATAAGGCAAGCCGCGAAGCGACCGAAATCGAGGTGACGCCGCCGGAGGAGGAGGGGGTGCTCTGCTTCGGCGACCGGGGTGAGATCAATCAAGTGCTGACGAACCTGTTGATCAACGGGGTCGACGCCATCCGCGACGCTCGTTACGCCGACGAGGTCGCCGGCACGGAGGCGCGCACGGGCAAAATCGAGGTGCGCTGGCAGCCGGTCGAGGAAGGGATTGAAGTGGTCGTCCGCGACAACGGCATTGGCATGGACGAGTCGCACTCCTCGCGCGCCTTCGACGCCTTCTACACCACCAAGCAAGACGGCACCGGCCTCGGCCTCTCCATCATCCACAACATCATCGACTCCCACGGCGGCATCATCCGCCTGGACTCCGCCCCCGGCCAAGGCACCACCGTAACCTTCACCATTCCCAAGCACCTTGAGGAATGAAGGCGGCCGGCGGTCTACGACCCCGCTGTTGCTTGACGAAACAAAAAGAGCGCAGGGCGCAAGTCCTGCGCGACTGTGCTTCGTTGTCGTTGTTTCCGCTGCTCGACGTCGCTACGGCCACGCCTCTGCTTCGAAACGTCCTTCGCCTCGCACTGTCCTCGGCTCCTATAAGTCAACAACGCAGGATTTTTGCCCCAAGCCCGCGGGTCGCACTCGACTCTCGGTTCGACCCACGGGCGAAGCCCGTGGACTTGGGGGAGGGGTATAATCCCCGCGCTGTAGGCTTGAGTGGCTGTACCGAACGGCTGTGGGTTTCGGCCGTCCCTGGAGTGGCGCTACTCTGGCTGAATGAACATGGCGTCGCCGTAGGAAAAGAAGCGGTACCGTTGCCTCACCGCCTGCGCATAAAGCTCAAGTGTGCGTTCACGTCCGAGCACGGCGGCGACGAGCATAATCAGCGTACTCTCCGGCAAGTGAAAATTCGTGATCAAGCCGTCGAAGCCGACCGGGGTATGCGGTGGATGCAAGAAAATGGCGGTTTCGCCGCGAAGGCCGTTTGCGTCTTCCTCGACGTGGGCCGGCAGGGGGCGTTGCGGCTGCGCGCGCAACTTCGCCTCGTCGTGCGGCAACCACCGCAAGCGAGCGAGCGTCTCCAGCACCCGGGCGCTGGTTGTGCCAACGGCGACGAGGCGCCCGCCGGTCTCGCGGTGCCTGCGCAGTGCCTCGAGGGTCTCGGTCGTCACCCGAAAGCGCTCGGCGTGCATCTCGTGCTCGCGCAGATCCTCCACCTTGACGGGCAGAAACGTGCCGAGGCCGACGTGCAATGTCAGCGCCACGACGCCGGCGCAGGCTTCTGCGGCCCGCTCGAGCAACGCGGGCGTAAAGTGCAGCCCCGCCGTTGGCGCCGCCGCAGAGAACGCGCCTTT
>SKZP01000117.1 GCA_007127275.1 Planctomycetota bacterium | reverse complement strand
TTAGAGCGACCCACGGGCCGCAGCCCGTGGGCTTATTACGAATCCCATTTGACAAGGGGTGTGGGAGGCAGGCTGAAAAATCTCGCAAGGAGCTGACAGGAAATACCATCCGAACGTTGAGCGTCACGAGCGAAGGCTCTACAAGTCGGAGGACGGTGAGCCGCAGAGGCGTGGCCGTAGCCTCGCTGAGCCGCGGAAACGACGACAACGAAGCTGGGTTTAACAAGCCACGACTTCTTTCCGCCTTTTCACCCGCCCGTCTCCCCGCACCCAACGCCACGAACGTCCACCTCCCCCAAAGCCGCCGAGCCCGTCCCGGACACCTCGGGAACCACGCCTCGCCCGGCGCAACGCGCCCATATCCACGAATCCGCAGGCAATCTCGGGATTGGGGCATGGAGCCGTTCCACCGCGATGTTTCTCGCACGAAGAAGGTATGCGGGGGCTCGTTACACAAGGAGGGGTGGTGAGCACGGTACTGGTTTCGCGGCAGCCAGGGCTTGTGGAAACGGTGCGCGCGGCGTTGCCCGAGGGGGCGGGGCGCCTGCGGCTGGCGACGGAGGTCGAGGAGATCGAGGCGGAACTTGCCTCCGACGTCGAAGCACTGGCGGAGGACGGGGCAGCGTTGCTGATTGTCGACGGCACGAGCCTCGATCCGTTGGCGCCGCTTGAGGGGCTCGACAAGGCGGGGATCGCCCGGTTCGGCCTGCCGATTGTCGCGCTTTACGACGCCGCGCGAGCCGACTCGTTGACGCTTCAGGCGATGTTCGCCGCCGGGGTCGCCGAGTGTGTGCCTCACGAGCTGCTGTCGAGCGCGTCGTTGCGTGCCGCGCTGCTAAGAGCCCAGGCGCGGGTGCGGCTGGACAAGCGCCGGCAGCGCGCCCAGCGTCCCCGGGCGAGTGAGGTGCTGGGCAGCGTCGACGATCAGCGCTACCGGTTGATCGTCGAGCATGCCCGTGACGTGGCGATCTTCACGCTCGATCTCGACGGACGGATCACGTCCTGGAACGACGGTGCGCGGCGGCTGCTCGGCTACGAAGAGGCGGAAATTCTCGGGCGACCCTTTTCGACGATTTTTACACCGGACGACGTCGAAAGCGGGGTCGACAAAACGGAACTCGAGGAGGCGCTCGCCAAGGGAAACGCCTCCGACTTTCGCTGGCACCGCCGCCGCGACGGCAGTGAGTTCTGGGTCGACGGGCAGTTGATGGTGATGCAGCGCCATGACGAGCACGGGGAGCCCACCGGCGAAGTCATCGGTTTCTTGAAGATTCTGCAGGATCGGACCGAGGCACGCCGAACGTTCGATGCCTTGCGCGAGGAGCGAGACCGCCACCGGCTTGCGTTGCGTGCTGCGGAGATGGGCAGTTGGGACTACCGCCCGCGAACGCAGACGTTCTCGCTCGGCGAGCGCGCCCAGCACTTGTTGTTCGGCGGGGTGATCAACGGCACGATTCTCCTGGACCGTTTGCTGCAGCGATTCGTCGAGGAGGATCGCGAGCCGTTTACGAGCTTCCTCACGCGGATTTGTGCGTCAACCGAGCACCGTCACACCGTCGAGGTGCGCACACGTGACCGCGAGCAAGGCGAACGGCGCTTCATGCTCAGCGGGCTCTGCCGGCAGGAGCGCCACGCCGAGCAGGCGGAGATCATCGGTACGGTGCAGGACATTACCGCGGCGACGAGGATGGAACAGATGCTGGCCGAGCTCAACGCCTCGCTCGAAACCGACCTCGCCCACGAAGTGGCCTGGAGCAAGGAACTCAAGCGCTTTGCCCAGCGACTCTGCGCAACGACCGACCGCATGCACATCCGTGCCGCCCGCGTGTTACACGAACATGTGCAGCAAATCCTCGTCGCCGCCCGCCACGTTGCGGCAACGGTGCGCGACCGCGTCGACGCCTCGTTGCGCAAACAACTCGACCGTGTCGAGGAGATGCTCAAGGAGGCGCTCGCTTCCTCGCACGACGTCGTCGAGGAGCTGTATCCGCCGGTGCTCTACGAACGCGGCCTCGCCGACGGGTTGAACTGGCTCGCCCACGAGTTCGAGCTCGACGCGGGAGTGCGCACGGAGCTCGCACTCGAAGGGCTGCCGGCCAAGCAGCCGGTGCGCAACGTCGACACCTTCGTCTTCGGCTTCGTGCGCACGCTGCTGCGCCACCTCGCCCATTGCGCCGAGGCCCCCTCCATCAAGATACGTGTGACGCAAAAGCGCGATGAATTGCGCGTCTCCCTCGAGGAGCCGCTCGGCGTGCTCGACCCGGGTGCTGACGATCCACGGGTGATCCCGCCGCGGGTACTCGCCGATCTGCGCAACCAAGCCGAGGTGCTCGACGGCTCGCTTACCCTGGAGACGCCCGCTCACGGTGGCACCCGCATCAAGGCGAGTCTGCCGCTGACCTCGCGCCAAGCGCATTGACGGAAATGCGCAAAGCGGGAGCAAACCGAGCAATTTCACGGGTACGCCGGATCTGCGTGGTGCGTTCTACGCGTGCGGCTTGTGTGCAATGGCGAAAAGGTGGGCGGTGCGGTGGGCAACCTCCGCTTTGTCGCGGCTTTCCCGGCGGTTGCGCAGATTCGCGGTCATGGTGCGAAGAGTTTGTACGGGGCGGGTGGCGCTCATGCTGCGCAAGCCCGTGTACCAGTTGCGGCCCATTTGTATGCCGTAGCGCACCTCGACCAGCGCGAAGTGTTCGCGCAACAGTGCCGCCAAGGCGTCGCGCGTGTAGTGGCGCAGGTGATCCGGATTCTCGTGCGGCGGAACGTTGCGACGGTAGTCGCCGTTTGGCGTGGTGAGATACGCGAAGCCGCCCGGCTTGAGGATGCGGGCAATCTGCGCGACAAAGGCGGCGTCGTCCGGCACGTGTTCGATTACTTCGACACTAACTGCCGCGTCGAAGCTCTGCGATGGCAACGCCGTGCGCGTCATATCCTCGAGGCGCACGTCGACAATGTTCGAGCGGCGGGCGCGGAGCTGCGCGAGCAAGCGCTCGGTGAGGCCGAGATCGAGGCTTGCCTGTACCTCGCCGTCGCGAGGCAGATCCAGCACGGTGACGTCGCAAGGAAGCGCGACGGTGTACGGGGAGCGGCGACCGCCGACGTCAAGCAGTGCGGGCCGGCGGCGCGTTCTTCCGTTGCTCTCCTCGTCGCCGAGACGTGCGAGCAGCCGGGCAAGGTCGTGGCGCACGGTGGCGTGAAGCAAAGGCAGCACAGGCTCGGCGAGCCTGCGCGACCATTCGTAAAGCGTCGGCATTGCACCAAGGGGGCCGGAGCAACGGGAGGGATCTGCGTGTGGATGATGACGCCGGGACTCGACGTCGAATGCCGTCGAGTGTGCCTTTCCAAGGTGTGCGCAGGGCGCAAGGGGTGCGCAGGGCGCAAGGGGTGCGCGCAGGGCGCAAGCCTGCGCTCGCCAGTTTTGTCGTGCCCCCCGACGCTTGCGGGAGAACGGTTTGTGTGCGAACGGCAACGTCGCCGCTACACCGCGCGGCAGGCCTCGTCGGCATTGATCGTGTTCAGATCAAGGCGCCGCCGCAACCAGTCAATCAGCGCGTAGCGGTCGTCCAATGCGAGGCTGTCCTCGTCCAGGTTGAACGCAAAGGCGGGGAGGTCGACCTTCTCCGCCGGGAACGCGTCATGGTCGAGCAGCGCGAGCTTCGTCGGCCCCGGGCGCCGCTTCGATACGACGAACGCATCCGCACGGGGCAACAACTCCACGCCGGCCTCGGAAATCTCTTCCGAGGCGTTGGGGTAGACGAGCAGCGTCGCATCCGCCTCGCCACCTTCCCGCACGTAGCGGTTGCTCTCCACAAGCAAGAGTGCCGGCTCGGTCCCCGCCTCGGCAATCTGCGCTCGCACCTCGGCAAGCGCGTCGAGCACGTGCTCGTCGCGAGCCCGCACCCAAATCACCGGCTCCGCCCCCGCGTCCCAGAGCCGCCGCGTATCCGAGCCGCGCAGCAACAACTGATTCGGGTCGTCGACGACAAGGTAGCCTGCCGACTCCTCGCCCAACGCGAACTCGTCTTCGCCGGCGGTCTTCCACTCGGAAGATTCGACGGCCTCGCCGAGGGAGCCGTTCCCTTCCCCGTTTTCCGCGGCCTCGGCGTCGAGTTGCGCCTCGGGGTCAAGGTCGCTGCCGCGCGGCGATGCGCCAACGGGCTTGCGGTGGCGAGGCATCACCTTGACCGCCGCGACCTCGCCGAATTGCCGGCAGAGAAACGCGCCAACGGCCGTTTTTCCGGCACCTCTGGCCGTCGAGCACAAAGCAATCGTTTTCATGGCGTGCTCCTTTGTCGGCAACCGTTGCTCGCGTTCGTCCGCTCGTCCGGGGCGAGGCCGCCTCGCCTCTCCCTGGACGCGAGCGCACACAATCAATACACAAACAACCGACTACGTCTTGCTTCAACCGTTACACGTCACAGACCGCCTCTCGGTCTCTGCCAATCTGAGAACAGTCGAGTCGCGGCAAGGATTCCCACCGGCAAGAACGTCCAACGGCCTGGCGCGCATCCCCCGGTACAAACGGCGCGCATCGTAGCACGGCCCCGGCTGCCGGGCAACGCCTCCGCGACGGCCGGCAGAATGTCGACAACACCGTCGGCACGACCCCAACGCTCGTAGGGCGCGACTCTGCGGCAAGCGGCGCGTACCTCCCCTGCCCACGCCGTCGCCGCGAGAGACTCCGGAGCGGGTGGGGCCTCCCTGCCGTGGCCCAGCGCTGCTCGTGACTCGAGTCTCGGAATCAAATCTCGAAGAGTTGGCCGCGGATGCCGTCAATGTAAAGGGTCTTGCTGGTTTCCGTGCGGTAGCTTTGCCAGCGGGCTTGCCAGACGGGAATAAAGACGAGTTCGGTCTTGTCCGGCCGGCCAACCTTGTGGTCGAGGAACTTGTGCTCGAAGTGCCGTGCGACTTCTTCCTCGCTCATCAGGCGCGGTGCGAGCTCCTCGAAGACGTCCAGCGGCTCGGCGTGGCCGGTCTCCCATTCGACGTGGCCGTCGAGGTCCTCGATCTCGGCCGGGTTGGTCGGTGGCGCCTGCTCGAATTTGAGCCCGGAGCGAGTAAGGATGGCAATGCGGTCCTGCGTCGGGTGCATGTACACAGACTCGTCGACCTTCTCGTCCCCCCACGGAATAAAGCCGAACAATCGGTTCGTGCGACGGCCGGAGAAGCTCAGGCGCCACAGCGGCAAGTAGCGCAACTCCGTGTCGGCCACCTCACCGGAACGGCCGAAGACCGTACCGGGAACGGCGCGGTTG
>SKZP01000222.1 GCA_007127275.1 Planctomycetota bacterium | reverse complement strand
ACGCGGCCGCCCGGGCCAACTTGACGCGCAGCGAGGAAGCAGTCGAAGCCCGCCCCGGCACCGAGGTCGAGGACCACCTCGCCCGGGGCAAGTGCGGCAAGAGCGTGCGGGTTGCCACAGCTCAGCCCAAGGTTCGCCCCCGGCGGCAGCGCGGCGACATCCTCGGCGGCGTAGCCGAGCTGCAAGGCGAACTCGTTCGGATTGTACTCGGTGCTGGGGCCCGCCTCCGGCGCGCACGACGTGTCGGTACCACAGCAGCCACTGCCGATTTGTGTCGTCGCCGCTTCTGCATAGTGACGGCGCACCGCCTCGCGAACTTGCTCTTGGGTGATTGGACTCGACATCTTCCCTGCTCCTTCTCCTACTTGTGTGGTTGCTGAATCTCGGTAAAGAACGCCGTTAGCGCGGCAACGGCGGACAAATCGACGCGGCAGCGAATGCTCGTCCCTTCGCGATTGCGCAGAATCAGCCCCGCCCGCTCCAACTCCTTGAGATGGTGCGAGAGCGTCGAGGCGGGAATGCCGAACGCCTCGGAAATCTCCCCCACGCACGGCAAGCTGCCGTCCGCGGCCGGCTCGCACGCCACCCCATCCTTCGGGCAGCACTGCGCAAGGCGGGCAAAGATCCGCAGGCGCACGGGATGCCCCAACGCCTTGAACCGAAGGGCAAGCTCCTCCCACGAGAGGGGATACGCGGGCGCGTCATTGCTTGCTGTCGCGTTGTGAGACATTGCGAAATCCACCTGCTTCGATCATTCGAGAACCTTCGAAATAGTAGCCCATTCTGTGCCTTTCCGCAAGGACTCGACGGAGAAACCCGGTAGGCACCGGCGAAAGCGTGAGTGGAATGGTCGTTTTGTGGTGACCACAAATCCATTCGAACGAAAGACTTGGTGCGCGCACTGCAAAGTCGTCGCCAAGCAAGTCGAAACGTCGAGAAGGTAGGGTAGTCAGCGATAATCCGTGGGTCGCACGTCGCGGGCAAAGCCCACGCGCATCGCCCGTGGCTCGGATCCTGCTTGCGCCCCAAAGCCCACTCGCTTCGCCCGTGAAACGAACCGTGGCTTGCGCGCGACCCACGGGCGAAGCGCGTGCGCTTGGGGGAGGGGCAAAAATCCGTGTTGTAGACCTAGTGCGGGTCGAGTTTGCCTTTCTGTAGACCGAAAGGGCTACAGGTGGGGCCAATCCTTCGTTGCCGACTCACGGTGTTGCATGCAGGGCCCGTGTGGCGCGCGCTGCTTCGCGGCAATCCGAGCGTCGAATGCACGAGACTCTAGCCACGAACCACCGGCCACTCCTATACTACGCCACGGCACTCTCGACTTCCGCTTCGCTTCGAGAAAAGGAGGCGGTGTGAACGCCAATGACGAGACGCGCACACTGATCACTGCTCGCTACGGCATCCCGGTCGTCGGCCAGATTCTCGACAAGCCGTACATTGAGGTACAAAACGGCAAGGTCGTCGGCGTCAAGCGCTTCCGAGACGTCGACACAAGGGGTAACGTCGAGATCTTCGACCTCGGCGACGCCGTGATCCTGCCGGGGCTGATCAACGCACACAGCCAGCTCGACCTCTGCCACCTCCAGGGGCGCGTCCCCTTCACCGGCAGCTTCACCGCATGGCTGCAGACGCTGTTCGCCTCGCACCGCGTGCCGAGCCGCCACGAAGTGGCCTCGGGGATCCAGAAGGGGTTGCGCGAAGCCATCTCCGGAGGCACGACCGCGATCGGCGACGTCTCCATGCAGGATTGGAGCATCGAGGCCATTGGCGCCGCTGGCTTGCGCAGTGTCGTCTACCTCGAAGTGATCAACATTGACCCCGAGCTCGCGCATACGGAGTTCGAGCGGATTGAGCAGCGCATTGAGGATGCGACGGCGCACGAGGTGTTGACCGCGCGCACTGACAGCCGGCCGTTGATGGCGCTTGGTCTTGCGCCGTTTGCCCCGTACGCGGTCAGCTCCGAGCTCTACCGTCTGACGCTGCAACTGATGATTGAGCGCGGCGACCGCCTGTGCACGCGCATTGCGGAGAGCGAGGAGGAGCGCAAGCTCTTGCAGGTCTACGAAGGGGAGTTCGTGCAGTTCCTGGAAGGGATGTTTCCCGAGGGGCCGCCGCCGATGGAGGCCGCGGCGAGTCCCGTGCATTATCTTGTCGAGCTGTTGCAAACGGCACGCCCGAAGGAGGAAGACCGGGGGCGTACGCAGGCGTTCCGCGTCGTGCGGCCGCCGGTGCTCGTACACTGCCACTACCTCGACGTCGAGGACATCCAGATGATTGGGCGAATGCGTGCGCCGGTGGTGTATTGCCCGCGCCACCACGACTTTTTCGAGCATCCCAAGGCGCCCATTGAGGACTTGCTTAACCGCGCCATGACCGTCGGACTGGGGACGGCCTCGCTCGCCTCGAACGAGACGCTCTCCATGCTCGACGAGATGCGCTACCTCGCTCGCCACCCCGAGTACGAGATCTCCGACGAGGAGGTGCTGCGCATGGCAACGCTGTACGGGGCGCGAGCCTTGGCCATTGAGGACGAAGTCGGCGTGATCGCCCCTGGCATGCAAGCCGACCTCACCGCCGTCGCCATCCCGCACAACACGCCGGAGGAACGCCTCGTACATACGTTGATGCACGACGACAGCCCGGCCGTCTTCACCATGGTAGCCGGCAACCCCATCTACGAGCGCCCGGAGTGAGTCGTCGTCGCCCCCGTATCCGAGCCCGACACGCGCGCGTGCCACGCCCACGGGCGAACCCCGTGAGCTTGGCGGTGGCATGTCTACAATCGGAGATACACATATGCACGAGGCGCACGGGTGCTTGTTGACCCGTCGTTGCAAGGGCTGTACACTCGCTTCGCAGGAGCGTCCGGGCCACGCATGTTGCTTTCGTGACTCGACCTTATGAGGCGGTCCTGAAGTGTCGGTTCGTTGCCTCGCAGCGCAACGCGGCCGAACAGGCGCCACGACCTGCCACCCGGCAATAAAAAGGATCCGCCCATGAGTGCGCGATCACTGGCCATTGATGCGTACTTGCTGTTCGGCCGACTCGCGGTCAAATATAAGCATTTGTCCCCGGAACAACTGAAGAAGGCCATCCAGCAGCACGAAAAGGCCATCAAGGCCGGGAAGACGTGGCAGCTCGGTGAGGTATGCGTGCGCCTCAAGCTACTCACCAAGGCGCAGTGCGAAGCAATCATTGCCAAACAGCAGCAAGCCGAAATCAAGAACGAAGGGAGTTACTTCGGCTACCTTTCGCTGGTCAACGGCTTCGTCAACAAAGAGCAGCTTGCGAAGGTCCTTAAGGAGCAGAAAAGAATCCGTAAGCAGGGCAAGGAGCCACCGCGCCTGGGAGAGCTTGCGATCAAGCACGGGCTGATGACCGACGGGCAAGTCCAGGCCGTCCTTTCCGCCCAGATGCGTCTGCGAGACCGGCTGAACAAAGAGGCCGACACCACAGGCGAGATTGCCACGTCCGGTGGGATTCCCGTGGTGGGAGAGCGTGCCGCCGAAGCGTTGAAACGACTTGCGGAGTATGAGGCGAGCCTCGGCTCCGAGTTGGAGATTGAAATCACCTCGGACGACGCGTTGGAAGCCGTGGCGCCGGTGGACCTTCCCGCGCCGCCCCGTGAGTTTACGCGCACGGTCAGCACGGATGACATCGAAGTCCACTTCGACGTTCCGTCGGAGCAGATGTTCAACTCGGCAGCAACCGGGGCGGCGGAACCGGTTGGCGCGGAGCCCACTGCGCCGGTACGGAGCGAAGAAGCCCCAGCGAGCACCAACGACCTCGTAGCCGGGGGCCTTCAACTCGACGACGCCGACGAAGTAGAGATTGCTCCCGTCGACGGAGCCATTCCCACGCCGCCGCCGCCACCAGCGAAGGCGCAGCCCCTGGAGGCCGAGCCGGTGGAAGTGGGGGGGCAAGCGAAGCCGAAGAAGGCAACGGCGAAGCCAACGCCGAGCGAGCCTCACACACAGGCTGATGTGCACGAGCCTGCCGAGGCCAACGTGTTCGCCGCCGTCACCGACGCGGCCCCTGCGGCCAAACCGGTCGCGAACAGTGCAACGCCTGCCACAACTTCGGCGCCGAAGGCGGGTGGCACAAACTCCGCCACCGCTGCCCAGGCTGCCGCCGGCAAGGCGCAGCACTTTCGTGGTCGCCGTAGTGCCGCGCCGGGAGAGAGTGCGGAGTTCAAGCCGCCGCCGGACCGTAACCGCGTTACCTTGTACATCATCCTCGGTGTCGCCGGTCTCATTGTCGCTGCCTACATGGTGTCAAGCATGCTGGTCTCCGGGATGTAGGCGCAAACGGGCTACTAGCCGGAGTGAGGCTTGATGCTACTGCGCGCGTTCAATCCACGACTCTTGGCCTTGACATGGCTCGGGCTCTTTTTCGCGCTCGGCTGCGCGGATGCCGAGGAGTCGCAGGTGCACGAAGCGGATGAAACGCCCGCACCCGAGGCGGTGAATGCGCTCGAGTTGGACCTGATCATACGCGAAGCCGGCGACGCCGAGAGCAAGTACCGTTTCTGGCAACTCTCGAAGCTGCAGCGCGTTGCGCAACGGGAAGGAACGGCCGCGGATACCCCTGGGGATCCGGCCCTCGCGCGCCGCCTCGAAGAGATTTCGCAGGCATTGGCCGAGCGCCGTTCGGCGCTGTACGAAACACTGGTGCACGAGGTGGAGCGCAGTGTGCCGTTGCTTGAGCAACGACTCGCACGTGCCGGCTACGAAGCCAGTACCGTGGAAATTGTCTCGGCTTCCGTGGAGGATGCGCCCGGCGCGCGCGACTCGTCGCCACAGCTCCTTGCCGAGGCGTCGCCGCAGCTTTCGACGCACCCGCTTGCCCGCGTCCGGGTAACGGTACCGTATCCGAGCTCGCAGCGTGCGAGTGCGCTAGTGCCCGAATTGCATGAACTCCTGACGACTACGGGACGGATTCATCTGCGTCCCGTGGCGGATACTCAAGCACAGGCGAGGCAACGCCGTTTCGCCGGGGACGGGGCGGAGGTACGCGCCGCCAATAACCCTGCGCCTCTCAGGCTGCGCTGGCTTCCCGTTGCCGACGCGGCCGCCGAGTTCGCTTGGGGACGTGACGACGACGGAACAGCCTGGATCCTCGTAGAGTACGCAGGCGGCGACGGGGATCCGGCGTTGGATACACAACATGTCACGGAGGTGCGACGCAGCGGCGACGGCGTGCGCTTCGAACTCGGCGAGAAGGGTGCCGCGCAACGGCTGCGAGTCCGTCTTGACGAGCGGGAAGACGCCCGGCTTTGCCTCGT
>SKZP01000124.1 GCA_007127275.1 Planctomycetota bacterium | reverse complement strand
GCCGCGCTCGCCGCCGGAGCCCGCTACCTGGTGGTCGGCCGCCCGATCGTTGCCGCCGACGACCCGGCCGAAGCCGCCCGCCGAACCGCCGCCGAAATGCGCAGCGCGCCTTGAATCACCGACCTCGGAAGGCTCGCGTCGGTTGTGCCGAGACTGCGGGTACCTTCTTGGTGGGTTAAACCGCCCGCGCACTGAGGTCCGTGGTTTCAAGCCCACAGGCCGCGGCCGGTGGGTTCCACGCGTTGACGGATTCGACCCTCAAAACGCGCCCGGTGAGCGTTTCCGGATGCCAACCGGCTACCGCTTCGCGCGGCAGGCGCGTACGTGCGGGAGCACGTTCCATCCTTCGTTTCCTGCAGTTCCGGAAACGTAGCGCATAAAGGGAACGCATCGCTGCCCTCGCGCGCCCCGTGGCGGCATCTGCTGCGTGAGTTCTTGAACGGCACGCGCCCCATCTCGAAGTGGCAACCCCTCTTGAGCGACCATTTTCCGGGGACTGAAGGGGAATTGCAGGAAAATGACGGTACGGCCTTGACCGCGTCGCGATTGCATTCGATACTGCTCGGCCGTGGGCAGACAACGGAATCTGAAGGACACGGTGAGGCGGGGGGCGCTCCGTACGGAGCTCGCCAAACGCTTGGCGGCAGTTTCGCTGCCGTGTGCGTATCGTTTCACCGACGTGTCTCGTGCTTCATGGACCTCCGCTTTGTTGCGTTGCCCATGCCTTCCCTGCGACAACTGCGCCTTTCCTTGCCGTCGACGGTGCGCCTGATGCTGGCGTGCCGTAGTCGGTCGGTGTTTGTGCGTCGCTAGCCTGCACGCCGGAATTCGCGTGGTGCTCTACGCCGCCGCCCCCTCTTTTGGACACACAGGCCATGAGTGGACAACTCTTTCCGAAGTGGACGAATAAGACACCTCCGCTGATCGCGGCCGGCCTCGTCGTGCTTTTGGTCTACGTGGGCTTTCTTGTCTACTACGGTGGCTCGCCGTATACGCAGCAGGTGGGCTACCAGCCGGTGCAGCCGATGCCGTTCAGTCATGCGCTGCATGCGGGTGAGCTCGGCTTGGACTGCCGCTATTGCCACAACACCGTGGAGGTGGGGGATCGCGCCGCGGTGCCGCCGACGCAGACCTGTCTGAACTGCCATAACGATACGAGCAATATCTGGCCGCGCCGCCTCGACGAGGATGACCCGGCGAGTGGCTGGGAGGACGAGTACGACTCGCTTGCGCCGTTGCGCGAAGCGGCCGAGGCGGGGAGGCCGATCGAGTGGGTGCGCGTCCACGACTTGCCGGACTTCGCCTACTTCAACCACGCCTCGCACGTCGCCGCCGGCGTCGGCTGCGACACCTGCCACGGGCGTGTCGATCATATGGACATCGTCTACCAGGCCGAGCCGATGAGTATGGCCTGGTGCCTGGAGTGCCACCGCGAACCGGAGCGCCACCTGCGGCCGCCGGAAGAGGTGACGAACATGCACTACGAGGTCGAACTGCGCGAAATGGTGGAGCTCTACCGTTTGGAGCGCTTCGACGAGATTCGGGATCCCGACGTGCGGGAGATTCTCGCCGACATGGAAGCCGAGGGGGTCGCGCTGACCGCCGAGAACTTGCAGTACCAGCGAGGGCTCAATCTGAAGCGGGCTCGCAACATCCAAGACGCCACGTTCATGACGGATTGCTCCACATGCCACCGCTAAACGCCACTACGCCAGAAGAGAAGAAGCAGCAGGTCTTCCGCACGCTGCACGACCTCGCCGCCTCACCCGAGGAGGCGGAGAAGCAGCTCGCGCGGTTTATGCCCGAGGATGCCGACCCGGAGGAGGTCGCCGGGGAGCTTGCGCTGCTCGCCGGGCAAAACGGTGCTGCGGCCGAGGGGGAGGATGCGCACGACCCGGCGCGTGCCTCGCGCCGGCGCTTCCTCAAGTTGATGGGCGCCTCGATGGCGATGGCCGGCCTCGCCGCGTGCCGCTGGCCGCAGCAGCCGATCATGCCCTATCACGAGCGACCCGAGGGTCGCATCCCCGGCAAGCCGACGCAGTATGCCAGCGCCTACGAGGTCGACGGCTACGCCCACGGCCTGCTGGTGACGAGCTTCGACGGGCGGCCCATCAAGGTCGAGGGCAACCCCTCCCACCCGATCAACGGAAAGACCTATACGGTCAACGGCAAGCCCCGCCCGGTCGGCGCCGCAAGTGCCCAGGACCAGGGTTCGATCCTCGATCTCTACGACCCCGATCGCAGCAAGGGGACCCGCCACCGCGGCGAGTCCGTCACCCGCCTCGCCTTCTTGCATGACTGGACGGAGCGGCGTGCGCCGGCTTTGCGCGAAAAGGAGGGGGAAGGCCTTGTCGTCTTCGCCGAGCCCGGTTCCTCGCCGAGTCTGCGCGCCCAGCGCGAGAAGCTGCAGGCGGCGTTTCCGCGGATGCGCTGGCTGGAATACGCGGCGATTACGCGTGACAACGTGCGCCGTGGCACCGAGCTTGCCTACGACCGGGCGCTTCGCCCGCAGCTCAAGCTCGACGAAGCGGCGGTGGTTGTCGTCTTCGACGAGGACCTCTTCAACGAGCATCCCGCCGGCATCCGCTACGCCCGTGACTTCGCCGAGGGCCGCCGCGTTCACGTCGACGACAGCAAGCGCGAGACCAGTTACGACCCGTTCGGCCAGCAGGTCGAGCGCCCGTTCGTGCGCAACCGTCTCTATGTGGTCGAGGCGAACTTCAGCGCCACCGGCGCCGCGGCCGATCACCGCATGCCGGTGGCCGCCTCGCACATCGGTGCCGCACTTGCCCAGGTGGCGCGCTTCGTGATTGACGAGCTTGGCGAGGTGCCGCCCGCCTTTCTCCCGCTTGTCCGCCACCTTGGCGACGAGCGCTCGCGGCCGCTTGCGGCGGAAAAGGCGCGGGCGATCGCGCGGGATCTCGTGCGCCAGCGCGACTCGGGCCGTGGCCTGATCACCGTGGGGCCGCGCCAGGCGCCGGAGGTGCACGCGCTCGCCTTTGCGCTCAACGAGTTGCTCGGCTTTACCGGCACGACCATCACCTTTACCGAGGAAGCCGAGGGGGCGCGCCCGCACCATCACGAGGCGCTTGCGCAGCTAGCCGGGTTGCTCGAGGCAGGCGAGGTCTCCGATCTCGTGATCCTGGGCACGAACCCCGCCTACACCGCGCCGCCGGAGCTCGGCCTTGCCGAAAAGATCGAGGCGGTCGAGAACTCGGTGCACCTCGCGACGCATCTCGACGAGACCTCGAAGCGGTGCCGCTGGCACCTCGCCAAGGCGCACTGGCTCGAAGCATGGGGGGACGCGCTGGGCTACGACGGCACGGTGGCGATGCAGCAGCCGCTGATTGACCCGATGTACGAAAGCGGCAGCTCGATCGAGCTCGTGCACTTCCTCGCCGAGGGGCGCTGGCGTCAGGGGCACGAGTTGGTGCGCCGCGCCTGGTCCGAGCGCTGGGGCATTGGCGGGCCACGCTCGGCAAGCTTTCAGCAGCGCTTCCGCCGCGCCCTGCACGACGGGGTCGTGCGGCTCGACGGCAACGAGCAGCCGCAGAGCCTTCTGGAGCCGGTCGAGCCGCGGTTTCATCTCGTCGAGCCGGCGGCGATTGCTCAGCGCGCCTCGGAGATTCCCGAGCTTGGCCCCGAGGCCATGGAAGTCGTGCTCGTGCCGGATGTGCGACTTTACGACGGCCGCTATGCGAACAACGGTTGGCTGCAGGAGACGCCCGAGTTTCTGAGCACGATGATGTGGGACAACGCCTTGATCGTCGGCCTGCGTACCGCCGACGCGCTGGGCGTGGGGATGACGGTCGACGACTATGCCGACATCGTCGACGTGCGCGTCGGCCACCGCGAGGACGAGTTGATCACCGTGCCGGTCTACGTGATGCCGGGCTTGCCGGAGTACAGTTCGGTGCTCTGGCTCGGCTTCGGCCGCACCGATGCAGGGACGATCGCCGGCGACCAGACGGACCGCCACGACGTCATTGGCGTCAACGGCTACCGGCTCGCGTCGGCGGAGCAGCCCTCGATCGTGCGCAATGTCCGAGTCGCCAAGCGCCGCGGCCGCTACCCGCTCGCCTTGCTTGCCAATCACTGGCGCATCGACCAGGTCGGCGCCTCGGGCCGCCAGGGGCGGATCGACCACCTTGTGCGCAACAACTCGCTCGAGGAGTACCGTAAGCAGCCCGGCTGGGCGACGCACAAGATCTACGACCACTTCCCGGCCGATCGCACCGAGAACCTCTGGGAGTACCCGGTCGACTGGGACAGCCCGGCAAGCCCCGAGGGAGACGATCCACAGTGGGCGGAGCAGGCGCATTATAAGTGGGGCATGGCGATCGACCTCTCCGCCTGCATCGGCTGCAACGCCTGCATTGTCGCCTGCACCGCGGAGAACAACGTGCCGGTGGTCGGCAAAGACGAGATCCGCATGAATCGCGACATGCACTGGATCCGCAACGACCGCTATTTCGCCGGGCCGCAGCTGAGCGATGATCCGCGCGACATCGACGAGGACGAGGTGCATGTGCTCGGCCAGGTGCTGATGTGCGTGCAATGCGACATGGCGCCGTGCGAGCAAGTCTGCCCGGTCGCCGCGACGGTGCACGACCATCACGGCCTCAACGTGATGGTCTACAACCGCTGCATCGGCACGCGCTACTGCTCGAACAACTGCCCCTACAAGGTGCGCCGCTTCAACTACTTCTACAACCACCGCAACCTCACCGAAGTGGAGAAGATGCGCTTCAATCCGCAGGTGACGGTGCGCAGCCGCGGGGTGATGGAGAAGTGCACCTACTGCGTGCAACGGATCGAGACGACGAAGCAGTTCGCCAAGGCCGACGGCAATCGGCGCGTCGAGGACGGCGAGATCGTCCCCGCATGTGCGCAGACCTGCCCGACGCAGGCGATCGTCTTCGGCGACTACAACGACGAGAACAGTGCGCTCAACAAGCTGGTCGCGCAAAACAAGACCTATAACTTGTTGAACGACATGAACACGCGACCGCGCACGAAGTACCTCGGCATGATTCGCAACCCGAACCCCGAGTTGGAGAGCTAGCATGGCGAGTCCGCCCACCGTCACCACCGCTGATCCGTGGGACAACACCTCGGACGACCCGCGAGAGCGAGCGCCGCTCGTGCTCGGCGATGCCACCTATCGCAGCATCACCGAGGACGTCTCGCGCATTGCCGAGGTGCCGCTGCTCAAGACGCACCCCGGCTGGATCGTCGGCTTTTTGATCTCCTTTGCCTGGCTCGGCGTCCTCGGGCTGATGATCCTC
>SKZP01000439.1 GCA_007127275.1 Planctomycetota bacterium | reverse complement strand
TTGCGGGTCATGCGTGCGGCGCTCGCTGATTTGCAGGCTCCAGGTTCCGTCGCCATGCAACTCGGGGGTGAGAAACACCTCCGTGTTCGCCTCGACGTCGAGGACAATCCAGCGCGGCTCCCCTTGAATGATTCGGTCGGGCTGGCCGGTGCGGCCGGCATGTGGGTTGCGCCGCTCGAAGTGGCACTTGAGCGAGTGGCGCCCCGGCGCCAGCGCCACGGTAAACCCGCCGTCCCGGACGTTCACCAGCGCAGCTTGCCCATCCTGCGCGTCCGCGACGGGCTCGTCATTGACCGCCAGCAACCGCACCGTCGACGCCCGGCACGTCACCCAGCCCACCGGCTTCCCCTCCGCAGGCATCTGCCCGTGTTGAACGTCGCGGCTACAACCCACCAGCGGCGAGTGTGCAGCCAACCCCACCGCCGTTACCGTCGCAATCAGAAGTAACAACGACCGCGACGGAGAAGTCAGGAAAGAGAAGAAGCGCGACACGACAAAATCACCGGAGTCGAAATGCACTGAAACGTCGCCCACCAGGGAGCGTACCACAACCTCCTCACATTACGTTGACGCAAACGTCGAGCCGCCGGAGCGCCCATGCCGAAAGCAGCACGCCTCGATCATGACTCGGCCCGCCGGGCGGCTCCGCGTCCCGTCGCGGATTAGGAGCTGTCAGGAAATGCCTTTCGAATTTGAACTAAACCCGTTGTCAAATGGGATTCGTAACAAGCCCACGGGCTGCGGCCCGGGTCGCTCTGGAAATCCACCCACGGGCCGCAGCCCGTGGGCTTGGCAAATTACGAATCCCAAGGTTGCGGCGTTGCGCTGGGCCTCGAGCCGCCCCGGCATCAAGCAGATCTACTCGAGCAATGCGCAGGTCAACCGCGGCATGCTGGCGATCAACGAAGCACTCGGCTTCGTCAAGGAGCCCGCCGTGATTTGAATGAAGTAGTGGCAAGCAACCCGCGGAATTCGGGAACCAAACCACGACTCGCCTCGCCTACGACGACGCCGCCGGCCCCGCCTGTAGGGCGAACGGCTCAAGCGCCTTGCGGGCGGCGTAGGCGTCGTCGAAGCGCTGATACGGTGAGTCCGCCATCATCACGTTGATCAAACGAACAAGCTCGAACGGCAAGTCCGTGCGGTAGTTCTCAATGGGCAGCGGCGCTTCGTTGATCCGCTTGACCATCACTTCCATCGCCTTCTCGCCCGGGTAGGGATACCCCGCGGTCAGCGCATGGTAGAGCGTCACACCCATGCTGAAGATGTCGGTGCGGTGATCCACCGGGCGGTTGAAGACCTGCTCCGGCGACATGTAGTGCGGCGTACCGAAGGTTTGCCCCTGCAAGGTCAGCTTCTTCTCCCCCGGGGAAATGGGCAGCGCGAGGCCGAAGTCGAAGACTTTCACAAGACCGTCCTCGCGGATGATGATGTTCCCCGGCTTCAAGTCGCGGTGAATGATCCCTGCGGCGTGGGCCGCCTCAATGCCGCGCATCGCCTGAATGACCACGCTGACGGCCTCGTGCACCGGCAGCGGCTCACCGGTGCGCTTCACCCGCTCGGCCAAGGTCTCTCCCTCGATGTACTCCATGACAATGAAGTAGTACCCCTCGATCTCGCCGACGTCCCAGACCTTGACGACGTTGGGGTGGTCGAGGCGGTTGGCGAGTCGCGCTTCACGTAGGAAGCGTTCGCGGTACTGAATGTTGCGCGCCTTCTCCTCGTTGAGCACCTTGATGGCGAAGTGCCCCTCGAGCATCGGATTGCGCCCGAGGTACACATCTCCCATGCCGCCGCGGCCGAGCAATTGCGTCAGCAGGTAGTCGCCAATGTGGCCAATGGCGTCGTCGGGATACGGAAACGGCGCTGTCCGTGCGGCCGCGTCGTCGGGTGTACTGGCCTCCGCAGCGGCGAGCGTGTCGTGCTCCCGTTCGGCGGCATGGGGTGGGACAACGCTGCCAGTGCTGCTTCTCGCGGTTCGCAACGGCTCGACACTGTCGCCAGCGAGAAACGCGCCGAGATTGACCGAGGAGTCGCTGCTGTCGAGGCGCACCGGCATACGGTTCGTCGTCGGTGTCGGCGTGCTCGAGCTTTCCTCCGCCTCCGTGGGATCGCCTCGCCTTGAGACGGGTTGATCTCCGGCGGGGAGTCGTTCCTCCGCGTCCTCGTCGGATGCGTCGACGTCGTCGAGCCGCGGCTTCAAACGGCCGCTGTCGTGCCGACAGGAATAGCGCTCCTCGGGACGGTAGTCGACAATGTTGTAGCGTCGCCCACAGTCCATGCACTGCAGCACGGTCTTGTTCTGGTTGCGCAGGACACGCAAAATCTCTTGGCGCGTCAAGATGCCCCGGCGAAGCATCACTTGGCCGAGCGTGGTCACCTCCCCGCGGGCGCGTGCCACCTGGACTTCGCGAACGCATGCCTCGACCTGCTCCGCCGAGGCGAGGCCCGCTTCGACGACGAGTCGCCCGAAGCGCCGTTGCTGGGGTACGTGCGTCATAACGCCGGCATCCTAGCGCCCGCCCTAATGCTGCACACGAACAAGCGCGCACAAACATTCCCAAACGGAGTCGACCTCGGTATGCAACCGAAGCGACTATAAACTCGTGGTCCCGTTCGCACTAGAGGGTAGCATACCGCCGCCGAGCGCCGCTCGAAAGCGCCGGCGCCGCTTCCGGATGCCGCCGACTTGTGTTGCCAATGGCGACATCACGTGCGACGGTCACGGACGGACAGGTTGGTGCGCGAGTTCGGGTAGTTGCCCCGTTGATCAATCGGCTTGGCTGTGCACGAGGCGTGTGCTACGGTTCCCAAAAGGCGCTACGAAAGGCAGACAAAGCCGGCGCCTCGCAAGCGTGTCGCTTTTGTCGGCCCGCGTTTCCATCCCCCGAAGGGAGGACCGCCATGATTCGTCACCTGCTTGGCATGTGTCTACTCGCCGGGTTGCTCTTGATCGCATTCGTTGCCGTTGTCGGTTGCCCCAGCAGCCCCGAGGCCGAAGACGAGGCCGAGTCGACCGACGAAGACGGGTTCGCCACGGCGGAGAGTGTCGTCGACGCCTATTTCGCCGCGGCGCTGGCGCAGGACCTGGAGGCCATGCGTGGCCTCGTGAGGCCGGATCAGCGTCAGTACCTCGTAGGCCTCGACCCCGACGACCGCGACCCGGTGATGGAAGCCGCGGTGGACGCTCGCTACGACGAACAAGCGAGGGACGAAACCAAGGTCGTTTTTGCCGCCACCTTCTTGGATGCGGCTGGCAACGCGGTGATGGCGTTTCCGTTCCATGCCGTGCGCCACGACGGCCGCTGGTACTGGGACATCAGCTACGCCCTTGAGGCGGACGACGCCCACAGGGAAGACCCGCCCACGAGTGAAAGCGACGCCGCGACCGACGAAACCGCATTCGCCACGGCGGAAAGCGTCGTCGACGCCTATTTCGCCGCGGCGCTTGCGCAGGACACGGAGGCGCTGCGTGACCTTGTGAGGCCGGATCAGCGCCCATACCTCGAAGACCTCGACCCCGACGACCGCGACCCGGCGATGGAAGCCGCGGTGGACGCTCGCTACGACGAACAAGCGAGGGACGAAGGCCAGGTCATTTTTTCCGCCGCTTTCTTGGATGCGGATGGCAACGCGGTGATGGCGTTTCCGTTCCTTGTCGTGCGCCACGACGGCCGCTGGTACTGGGACCTAAGCCTCCTGCTCGACGGGTCGGAAATGGACGGCGAGTAGGGTGAATCCGACGAAACGGCCACGCCCGGCGCATGCGGCGTGCCAAAATCCGGGCGACGGCGTTGCGCGCGGCGCCGGGCTTTGCTAAGACCCGCGCTTCCCGTGAGCGTGCGGGCTCTCGGCGCCCTCGGCACCGGTCGCATGACGAGTAGAATCGGCTGCAGTCGCCATCAGCAGCGACGGCGCTCGTGTCCCGTTGAAGCCGACGTCGTGCAGGAGCACGCCGGTGGAGCGTCCGCGCAATCACACGGCAACGAAAGAGCCAGGCAATACGAAGCGACGCAACGCGACGCGACGCGACGAACCAAACCGAACCTAGGCGAGCAAGGGTATGAACGAGACGGATCTCTGCAAGAAGGTGCGCGCCAAACCGGCGCGCAAACGGGTCGGCCGCGGCAACGGCTCCGGCCTCGGACGCACCTGCGGGCGCGGGCACAAGGGCCAGAAGTCCCGCTCCGGCGGCGGCGTTCGCCCCGGCTTCGAAGGCGGCCAGATGCCCCTGTTCCGCCGCCTGCCCAAGCGCGGCTTCAACAACAAGAACTTCCGCAAGGAATACGACGCGATCAATCTGCGCGCCCTTGCCGGCCTCGCCGACGGCAGCGAGGTAACGCCCGCGTCCATTCAGGCCATGGGCTTTGCCAAGCGGATGGAGCACGGCATCAAGCTGCTCGGCGAGCTCGGCGAAAAGGATACGCTGCCGAAGGGCCTCAAGGTCACGCTACACCGGGTTTCCGACTCGGCGCGGCGCAAGATCGAGGAAGCCGGCGGCACCGTCGAGGAGCTGCATCCGCGCACGGAGAAGAAGGCCAAGAAAGGCCGCGCCGCAGCGAACAACGACAAGAAGGCGGCGACAAAAGAGGAAGAGTAACTCACCCCCTTGCGCCGCCGCGTCGCGTGTGCTGTGCTTCGCCAACACAAGCGACCCTCGGGGTCCGGGCCCGCAATGTATTATGCGCGCTCGGGCACCGAACCCAAGAGACCTGTCCTATACCCTCACGATCGTCCTGACGTATTGAGATGGCCGCATGAGCCTGCTGCACAACATCGCCGAGACGTCGAAGAACATGTTCAAGATCCCCGAGTTGCGTCGGCGGATCTTCATCCTCGTTTCGCTGTTGATCGTCTACCGAATCGGCTATCACGTGCCGATTCCCGGGATCAATCCGTCCGAGGTGCTCCAGCGTTTCGGTCAACCCGACGATCCGCTCAACGCGATCCTCGGCACCTTTTCGATGCTCTCCGGCGGCAGTCTCCTGACGGCGACGCTGTTCGCGTTGGGGATCATGCCCTATATCTCGGCGCAGATTATCTTCCAGCTCCTCACCCGCGTGATTCCACGCCTCGAGGAGTTGAACAAGGAAGGGGAGTCGGGGCGCCGGAAGATCAACCAGTACTCGCGCTATACGACGCTCGCCATCTGCCTCATTCAGGGCTTTTTCGTCGTCAGCCTCTTGCGTACCTACGGGGTGCACATCGGAGGGGTGGAGTACTTCCATGCCGGGTATGTCACGTTGGCGATCCTGACGATGACCGCGGGGACATTCTTTCTTATCTGGCTCGGGGAGATGATCA
>SKZP01000023.1 GCA_007127275.1 Planctomycetota bacterium | reverse complement strand
GATGGGACGCGCGGTTCGGACTTTGGCTGAACGGTTGGGCATTCTCGCCTCGTGCGTTGCGTTGCTTCCTGGGAGAAGAGGTTCGCCTCGCTTCGCTCACGACAACCGTGTCAAGGCGCGTCCAAGCCACAGCCACCCCCAACCCATGACTCACACGCACTCCCTTTGGCTCGACACTGCCGAACAGCCACGTTTCGCTCCGCTGGACCGTGACGCGGAGTATGATGTCGCCGTCGTCGGCGCCGGAATCACCGGGCTGACGGCCGCGTATCACCTGAAGAAGGCGGGGAAGCGCGTCGCCGTGCTCGAGCAGGCACGCCTCGGTGCCAGCAACACCGGCTACACCACCGGCCACTTGTGCACCACACTTGACGTCGGCTACATCACACTGCTCAAGCGTCACGGCAAGGAGACCGCCCGCGCCATTGCCAGCGGCGTCAATGAAGCGGTCGACGACGTCTTCCGCATTGCCGACGACATTGGCGTGCCGGAAGCGGTACAGCGCGTGCCCGGCTATCTGATTGCCGAGAAGGAGTCCGACCGGGCGTTGATTGCGCGGCAATACGACGCCTGCCGCGAAGCCGGCGTGGCGGTTCGTCCGGATGCTCCGCAAGGGCTACCGTTTCCCCTCGCCGACGGCTTTCAGGTGGAGAACCAGGGCCAGTTGCACGCGGGACTCTACCTCGCCGCACTCGCCCGGTACGTGCACGACGCCACCGCCGAGGGCTCGCACATCTACGAGCATACCCGGATGACCCGCGTTGCCGAGGGCCAGCCGCTGACGGTGAAAACGGAGCGCGGCACCATTCGTGCTCGCGACGCCGTCATCCTCGCGACGCATACCCCGCCGGGCATCCATGCCGTGCACGGCTTCCTGGAGCCGATGCGCTCCTACGTCCTCGCCGTCGCGCTCGAGCAGCCGGTCCCCGCGGGACTCTACTGGACCACCGCGACCCCCTACGAATACCTGCGCAGCTTCCAGCTCGAATCCGGCGAGGAGATACTCATTGTCGGCGGCGCGGACACGAAAACCGGCACGGGCCACGAAGACGACGCCTACCGCAAGCTCGAACGCTGGACTCGCGAGCGCTTCGCCGTCAAGGATGTCCGCTGGCGCTGGTCGAATCAGTTCTACGAGCCGGCCGACGGGCTGCCCATCATTGGCACAACCCTGTTCCACAAGCACATCCATCTCGCCACCGGCTACTCCGGCGACGGTCTGCCGCTGGGAACCCTCGCTGCACGCATGATCAGCGAGGACATTCAGGGCCACACCCACAAGCTCGCCAACGTCTTCAAGCCAACGCGGTTCAATCTTACCGGCGCCGCCAAAGGCGCGGCCCTTCAATTCGGGGTCGCCAAACACTGGTTCACCGACCGGCTGCGCGCCGCGCATGTCGCCGGCGTCGAAAAGCTGGGGCTCGGAGAGGGTGCGGTCTTCAAGGTACGCAACAAGCGGCTGGCGATCTACCGCGACGAAACCGGCCGCCTGCACGCGTTGGAAGCCGGCTGTACACACCTTCGGTGCACGGTGCACTTCAACGACTTCGAGCGCACGTGGGACTGCCCCTGCCACGGCAGCCGCTTCGACATCCATGGCACCGTCCTCCAAGGCCCCGCCACGCGACCGCTGCGCGCCGTCGAAGTCGAACCGGTGCCGGCAATGAAAGAGAAGGACGTCTAAACCGCATGTCGTTCGAAATGCGGAACAAGCCCACGGGCTTCGCCCGTGGGTCGCGCCGCAACAAGCTCACGAACCGTGGGTCGCGCGGCTAACCGTGGGTCGCGCCGCTGCCGGCGCACGTTTCGAATCACCCACGGGTGAAGCCCGTGGCTTTGCATTGCAAACCTCAATCCGCGAGCGGCTAGGAAGCCCCTACGGGGAAACAACGGAAGTGAATCCCCCGGTGCAGTTCTAGCCGGTGTTCTGCAGACCTCGAGCAATCCCCTTGACCGTGGTGTAGAGGGCACGCTCCATGCGCTCGTCGCTTCGGTCGCTCTGACGCCAGCGGCGCAGCAGGTCCACTTGCACAAGGCTCATCGGGTCGACGTAGGGGTTGCGCAGACGAATGGCACTGGCGAGCACCGGTTCGCGCTCGAGGAGCGTCCGTGTGCCTTGGACATGCTGCACCGCATCGACGGTTCGCTGGTACTCCTCGCAAATCAATGGAAAGATTCGCTCGCCGACCTCGCCGGCAAGGTGCGCGTACCGCTCCGCAATCGCGAGGTCGGTCTTGGCGAGCACCATTTCCGCGTCGGCGAGCAGATTCGCGACGTAGCGCCAGTGTTGGGCCATCGCAGCAAGTGGCTTGTCGCCGACGTCGGGGTCGTTGAGCAGCGTCGTCAGCGCGCTACCGAGCCCGTACCAGCCCGGCAGGATGTGGCGACTCTGCGTCCAGGCGAAGACCCAGGGAATGGCGCGCAGATCCTGAATGCCGCGCTGCGCCCGGCGCGACGGCGGTCGCGAACCGATGGGCATACGCTCGATCACGTCGATCGGCGTAGCGAGGCGGAAGTAGCTGAACAGATCCGGGTGCTCGTAGACGAGGCTACGGTAAACGCGCCGGCTCTCGGCGGCGAGGCGCTCGGCAATGCTTGGCCAACTCGGTTCGTGCACCTCCGCGTGTTGCTCGTCGAGGCTCGCTTCGAGCGTGGCGCCGGCCATCAACTCGAGCGTGCGCATGGCGATGCCACGAAAGCCGTACTTGGCGTGGATGATTTCGCCTTGTTCGGTGACGCGCACGCGGCCTTGCACGCTACCTGGCGGCATGGCGAGGACGCCGTCGCGTGTTTTGCTCGAGCCGCGGCTTGCGGTGCCACCGCGACCGTGAAAGAGCGTCAGCTCAATGCCGTAACGCTCGGCGACCGCGACGAGCGCGGTCTGCGCTCGGTAGAGGGCGAAGCGGGAGGCGACGAAGCCAGAGTCTTTGTTGCTGTCGGAGTAGCCGAGCATCACCATCTGCGCGCGGTGCCGCGCTTCGAGGTGGGCCCGGTAGGCGGCGTTGCCCAGCATCGCCGTGAGCGTCTCGGGGCCAGAGTCGAGGTCGTCGACCGTCTCGAACAAGGGCGCAATATCCAGCGCGACGCGGCCGGCCTCGTCGGTCAGCCCCGCGTGCCGGGCGAGGTAGAGCAGCGCGAGCGCGTCGTCGGGCCCCTGCGCCATGCTGATGATGTACGGGCCCACGGCCTCCGCACCGTAGGCGGCACGCCCTTCCCGGATGGTGTCGAAGACGTCGAGCGTGTCGCGCACCTCCTTGTCGTCGTGTGTCTCGGCCGGTGCCGGCGGGTCGTGCAACGCCGCTTCGAGTTTTTGCGTGCGCTCCTCGCGAGAAAGCTGCGCGAACTCCGGCTCGCCGAGCAATGCGCCGGCCACTCGGCGGTGGACCTCTGCGTCCTGGCGCACATCCAAGGTGGCGAGATGAAAGCCGAACGTCTCGACGCGGCGGCGCAACCGTCGCACGGCAAACGCCCCGGCGTGGCGGCCCTTGTGGTGCAAAAGGCTCTGCTCCAGCGCGACGACATCGCCGAGGAATTCTTCGACGCCCGCATACGCCGCACCCGGCTCATCCGTCGCCGTCGCCTCCAAACGTGCATCCATCAGCGCAAGCAAGAGCCGGTAGGGCATGTCCGCATAACGCTGCGCAATGGCCTCGTACACCTCCGGCAACAAATTGCGGTAGGCGTCGACGCGCTGAAAGACCCCGTCGTCGAAGCTCGCCACGGACTGCGAGTGCGAGAACTGCTCGTAGAGTTCGCGCAACTCGTTGCGGTAGCGGCGCAAGATCAACTCGCGGTGGCGCTTCAACGTCGCGCGGATGGTGGCAGCGCCGACGTTGGGGTTGCCGTCCATGTCGCCGCCGACCCAGGAGCCGAAGCGCAGCAGTGTACCCGGAATGCCGTCCTTCCAGCCGAGCCGCTCCAGTGCGTCGCCGCCGTAGGCGTGTTTGAGGGCGCCTTCAAGCTCCTCGTAAAACGGCGGCACAATGCGCACGAGCACCTCGGTGACGTAGAACATCACCTGCTCGACCTCGTCGGCCACACTCGGTCGGCGCTCGGTATGCTCGTCGGTCTGCCAGGTAATGGTGATTTCGGTGCGCAGCTTGCCGAGGATGGATTCGTGCTCCGGCGGCGTCAGCGCCTCGGGCTCGATACGGTCGACGAGCAGGCGGGCCATGCGCTGCTGCTTCTCGAGAATGGTGCGACGAATCGCTTCCGTCGGGTGCGCGGTGAACACCGGCATGATTCGAAGCCGAGCGAGCAAGGTTCCAAGGCGCGCCAGCGGCACGTTGCGCTGCGCCAGGTTGCGCAAGGCCGCGGCGAGACTGCCCGGTTGCGGCGTTTGCGGCTCGCGTAGCTGTTCGCGCCGGCGGCGAATGCGGTGAATCTGCTCGGCAATGTTCACCACGTTGAAGTAGGCGGAGAAGGCGCGCACCAACTGCTCCGCCTCGTCGGGGGACTCGCTGGCAAGCACCCCTTCGAGCGTCTCCCGCGCCGCCTCGTTGCCGGCCCGTGCATCCCGCGAACGTTGCCGCACCGTCTCGACGCGGTCATATAGCCCGCGCCCCTCCTGCTCAATCAGAACCTCGCCGAGCATCGCACCCAGCAGGCGCACATCATCCCGCAGCGGCTTCTGCCGATCTTGTGGCCGCGGCGTTTGCTCCGGGGAGTTGCTCATAACGCGTAGGAGACAACGATCAGGCCGACGAGGACGAGCCAGACGGCGTCGAGGAAGTGCCAGTACCAGCCGAGCATGCGGATGCCGTTGGCCTTGCCGCCTCGGTAGGCGCCGCGGCGGGCGCGCACGAGTGCAACGATCAGCGGGACAATCCCGGCAATTACGTGGGCGGCGTGCACCGCGGTGAGGCTGTAAAAGAGAAAGCTAAACAGCGTCGGTTCGCGCCCGAGGTGCGCGGCGGCGAGTTCGGCCCAATTGTAGATCTGCACGACGAGGAACCCGAGACCGAGTGCGAGGGTGATACCCAAACTGCGTGTGAGCGTGTCCTGCCGGTCACGAAAGGCCGCCCGGGTTGCGCCGTTCATGGTGACGGAACTGATGATGATCAGCAGCGTCGCGAGGGCCAGCGTGACCAGTGGCAGGCTCGGCGAGCCCGGCGGCGGCCAAGAATCCTGCAGCGACCAGGTGACCGCGTAAAGTACCACCGAGCCGGCAAAGAGCACGCCGAGTGCGACAAGGAACCAGATCATGAACAGCCGTTGCATCGAGGCGACATGCTTGGGGTCGTCGCTCGGATGGCTCGGCTGCGTCGGTGCGTAGGGCTCCTGCTGCTTCGGTGGCCATCAGCGTGGCGGTGTGGCCGT
>SKZP01000218.1 GCA_007127275.1 Planctomycetota bacterium | reverse complement strand
TGAAAGCGCAGCATATCCATCACCCCGGCGTGCGGCAGCGCGGCGCCGAAGAGCCCCGGGCGTTGGTTGAGCACCGCCCCGACGAGCAGGCCGCCGTTGCTTGCGCCGCGGATGGCGAGTCGTTCCGGCGAGGTGTAGCGCTCGCGGATCAGCCACTTCGCGGCGTGAATGAAGTCGTCGAAGGTGTTTTGTTTGCGCTCTTTGCGGCCCGCCTCGTGCCAGCGCTGGCCGAGGTCGCCCCCGCCGCGCAGCGCCGGTAGGGCGACAACACCGCCCATCTCGAACCACAACTGCTCCGCCCGGCTGAAGCGCGGCCGCACCGAGTGGTTGAAGCCGCCGTAGCCGCGCAACAGCGTCGGATTCCTCCCGTCGCGCGCGAGTCCTCGCCGATACAACAGGAACATTGGCACCTTCGTGCCGTCGCGGCTGACGTACTCCGTCCGTTCCACGACCATCTCCTCGGCCTCGAGTGCCCCGGCCGGGCGGTACACCTCCCGGGCCTCTCCCTCGGTAAGGTCGAGCCGGTAGATCACCGGCGGCGCGGTGAAGGTAGAGAGCGAGAAGTAGGTCGTGTCGGCGTCGCGCGGGCTGTTGAAGCCGGTGGCCAGGCCGAGTTCGTCGAGTTCGATCTCGCCGAGCGACTCACCGTCTTCGAGGCGGTGGCGAACCATGCGTTGCCTTCCGCCGTGCTCGTAAAAGGCGAGCACGGTGTCGCCGAAGAGGCGCACACTGCGCAGCACCTCGGGGCTCGGCTGCGGCAGGATCTCGCGCCACTGGCCGGGGTCGTCGACGTCGAAGGCGACGAGACGGTTGCGCGAGGCCCGCTCGTTGGTGTGCATGTAGAACGTCGTGCCGTCGTTGCCGACAATGGAGCCGCGTGTGCCGTTCAAGTGGATCAGCAACTCGAGTTCTCCGTCGGGGTCTTCGAGGTCGCGGGCCCAGATCTGGCGTTGGTTGCCGTTGTTGAGGCTTGCGTAGACGAGGCGAAAGCGCCCGTCGCTCGTCTCGCCGCCCCAAAGCAGCGCACGCGGACTCTCGGGGCGCTTGTGAACGAGTTCGTCCTCCTCGCCGGGCTCTGCGTGCAGGCGGTGGAAGCGTACCTGGCCGTTGCGGTTCGTGCTTGCTTCGTCCTCGACGTCGTGGGGCGCCGGATACCGCGTGTAGTAAAAGCCGCTGCTGTCGGCGGCCCAGCTTGGCCGGCTAAACTTCGAGTGGCGCACGACCGCCTCGAGGTCTTCGCCGGACTCGACGTTGCGCACGCGCCATTCGCGCCAGTCGCTGCCGCCGTAGCTGACGCCGTAGGCGAGCCACGCGCCGTCCGGCGAGGGATGCGCACCGACGAGTTGCCGCCGCCCCTCGGGCCACATCTCGTTCGGATCCAGCAACACCCGGGGCTCCGGCTCGTGTTCGCGCTCGCCGGGTACCTCACGGACGTAGAGCACGCTTTGCGGCTCGAGCCCCGCGTTGTGGTAGTAAAAGCTGCGTCCGCCACGGGTGAACGGAGCGGAACGGCGCGGCGTATCCCACAACTCGGCAAGGCGCGCGGCAATTGTTCTCCGTGCGGGAATCTCGTCGAGCACGCTGCGGGTCAACGCGTTCTGCTCGCTGACCCACTGGTGAACTTCGTCGCATTCGTAGTCCTCGAGCCAGCGGTAGGGGTCGGCAACCGGCGTGCCGTGCAGATTCTCCACATGCTCGACGGTGCGGGTGGTCGGGTAGTCGAGCCTTGCTTGCGACGCGCGCCGCTCGGCAGCGGTGTTTTCGTCGAGAGTGGCGACGTTGGAAAGCGCAAGCAGCAGCGCCACGGCGCCAAGCCCAAGCAGGGCGGCAGGCAACGCGCGCCGCGGCGAACGAGCGGGGGCAGGACAAGTGGGCATGGTTGGCGACTCCGAGTCGAGCGCATGAACATTGATTGACCCGCAGATCCTCGTGGTGACTGGGGCGCGTGACGAGCAGTCTCGCTTACGCCAAGGCGCTTGCCAGGTCGAGTCGGCAGGTGCCGGCGATGTAGGCGGCGCGCAGCGGTACGTGGCCCCAGCGGTAGAGCAGCGAGTATGCCCGCGGCTCGTGAAGCACGAGAAAGTCGGCGGCACTGCCGGGGGCGAGGCGGCCGAGCTCGCTACGGCCCAGCGCGTCGGCGGCGTGCGCCGTGCCGGCGAGCAGCGCTTCCGGGGCGGAGAGCCCGCCGTGCACCTGTGCGAGTTGCATGGCCAAGGCCAGCGAGTAGAAGGGACTCGAGCCGGGGTTATGATCCGTCGCCACGGCCACTTTGACGCCGTCGTCCCACATGGCGCGCGCCGGCGGAAACGGCTTGTGCAGCAAGATGGTCGCGCCGGGGAGCACCGTACCGACCGTACCTGCCTCAGCGAGTTTCTCCCAGTCCTCCGGGGTGACCTGTTCGAGGTGATCCGCACTCAAGCCGCCGAGCTCCGCAACGAGCCGGCTCACACCTGTGTGGCTCAACTGCTCGGCGTGCGCCTTGACTTCGAGGCCGTGCTCCTTGGCTGTTTCGAGGACGCGCCGGGCCTCTGCCAACGTGTAGGCGCCGCGGTCGCAGAAGACGTCCACCGCCACGGCAAGCTCTTGGCGGGCCACCTCGGGGATCAGTTCCTTGACGACCATGTCCACGAACGGCGCCCGCTCCTCGCCGTGCGGCACGACGTGAGCGAGGAAGGTCGGCACAATCCGTTGCGGCACCTCGTCGGCGAGTTGCTTCGCGACGCGCAGCATCTTCAGTTCCGCCTCGAGGGTCATGCCGTAGCCGGACTTGACCTCGAGTGAGGTGACGCCACCACGCAAGAAGATCTCGGCGCGCTGCTTCGCCGTGCGGAGCAAGTCCGCTTCGCTGGCCGCTTGCGTGGCGCGGGTGGTGTTGTGGATGCCGCCGCCGGATTCGAGGATTTCTTCGTAACTTGCCCCTTGTGAGCGCAGCACGTACTCGTCGAGTCGGTCGCCGGCCCAGATCAAGTGTGTATGCGCATCCACGAGCCCCGGCACCACGGCCGCGCCCTCGAGGTCGTGCGTCGGCCAGGACGCGTACTCCGCCGGCAGCGCCGCCCGCTCGCCGTGCCAGGCTACGGTTCCGTCCGCGGCCACGACAAGCGCGGCGTCGCGAAGGATCTCCGCCGGCGTCGCCAACTCCGCAATATTGGTAAAGACCCGTGCGGTGGTGTTCTCGTGCAGTGTTCCCATGTCATGTCACCCACATAAGAAAGCAAGGCGGCGAGCACAGAGCGCCAGCCCTGCAAGGCGAGTCAGTCCAATGCGGCGGCAAGAGCAACAGCGAGAGCCTCGCAAAGCTGGCGCCCCGCGCTCGCCTGGTTACGAGTGCGGCAAGTGCAACGGCGAGGGCCTCGCAAAACTGGGCCCTGCGCTCGCCTGACGTGCTCACTTCACTCGTGCGACCCCTGGCACCGGCGGAATCTTGCCGTCGGCGGTCAACTGCTTCACGCCGTGGCGCTCCAGCTCTACCCCCAAGCGTCGCGGCGGCAACTCGTGGGGGCGCTTGTAGCGCAGCCAGAACCAGGCGACGAGGCCGAGCACCACGGTGGCCAGTGCAATCCACTGCGAGGAGGTGAACAGCAAGTCGCCGTCGCCGTAGGCGGGTACGTCGCCGCGTAGCATCTGGTTGAAGAAGCGGTTGATGCCGTAGAGGATGAACAGCATGGCCAGCGTCTCGCCCCGTTTGCGGGCAACGAACTGGTAGTACACCGTCAAAAGCACGAACAGCGTGAACGCCGCCAGGGACGCGACCAACTGGCTCGCAATCAACGGCGTACCGGCGACAAATTCGACGTCCTGATACGTCTTCGCGCTCTCGTAGTACACGGCGAACAGCGAGCCGGCGCTCGCCTCGATCCCCCAGCAGCAGCCGTTGAGGAAGCAGCCAATGCGGCCGAAGGCAAGCCCCAGCGGCACGGCCATGGCACCAATGTCCATGTAGAACAAGATGGGCAGCTTGCGCACCTTGAGGTAGATCAGGATGGCGGCGGCGGCGACAATCAGGCCGCCGTAGAAGACGAGCCCGCCCTGCTGAATCTGGAAGGCCTGCCAAATGGCCTCACCGAAGGTCCGCTCGGCGCCGGTCGCCGGGTCTCGCGCATACGCCTCGCTCCAGTATTCGAAGACGTGGAACAGCCGTGCGCCGACAATCCCGCCGACCATGGCGATGATGCCCATGTCAATGATCACGTTCGGGTCCAGCTTGTAGACCCGGGCGCGCATGTACGACACGGCAATGGCCGCGAGGAAGCCGAGCATAATCATCACGCCGTAGCTGGGAATGCGCACCTGCTGCAGCGGATACTCCTCCGTCTCCGGCCGCTCGAGGGTGGCCGCCCACGCCTCGCGCACCGCCTGCGCAGCCTCTTCTCGCTGCTCGGCGGAAAGTTCCAGGTCAGCGGCTTCGCCATCCTCGGCAAGTCGCTGCAAGTCGAGCGGCGGGTAAAGATCCTCCAGCGCGGCGTGCAACGTCTCGGCACGCTCGAAAGCAATCGTTTCTTCCCAATACTCTTCCTGCGCCGGATCCTTCTTGCTGAGGATTTCCCTGTCGAGCGCACGGCGCAGTTCCTGCGCGGCGAGCGGCTCCTCGAGGAGACTGTCCACTCCGCCGGCGACGTCGTACAGATTCTGCAGCAACTCGCTGTAAGCCTCCTCTTGCGTCTCGTCGTTGTTCAGCGCAGCGACGCCGACGCCGATCAGGCCGAGCAGGAACAAGCCGAAGCCAACGAAGAACAGTGCAAAGAGCAGCTTGCGCGCCTTCGGATCCGCCGCTTTCTCACCGCCGCCTCCTTGCGCCTGCGCTTTTTTGGCGTTGTTGCTGCTGCGCGGCTCGGGCAAGAACATCAGCGCGAGGCCGCCAAGCAGAAGCACGAGGTACACGCCCATGGGCGGCCCGCCAAACAGGGACTTGAAGACCAGCGGCAGTTGAAACTCGATCAGGTACGGATTCATCGGCACGGTCCTTGGCTACGAATTGAGTGGCCGGTACGGTGTGCTTGCGTTCCTGCCCGCGCGGCTGCAACCCCCCGCGGCGCGGCGGCTGTGAATCATTTGTCGACCAACGTCGCTTCCCGCGCCTCCATGCGGTAGACGCCGATCAGATGGTCGCCGTCGTATTCGGGCGCAATTTCTAACACGCCTTTGATGCGCATGGGTACGCCGTCTTGCAAGTCGAGCCCCTTTTCGTCCGCGACGTGGCAGATAATCACCTCGTGAACCAACGGCAAGGCCCCGAAGCAGCACTGCTCCCGGGTGCGAAACAGCACGAACTCGCGCGCGCGCCCTTCGGGAGCGAGATGATGCGTGCTTGCAAAGCCGTC
>SKZP01000711.1 GCA_007127275.1 Planctomycetota bacterium | reverse complement strand
GCCGCCCGAGCCAGGCAGATTCGGTGAGTACTCCTCGCCTTCCCGCTCGGCGAGCACGGCACGGTGGCTCAGCTTTACGCGACCGGAGTCGTCGATCATGATCACCTTGACTTCGAGCTCATCCCCGACGCTGACGATGTCGCTGACTCGCTCAACGTAGTCGCCGCTCAGCTCGGAGATGTGGCACATCCCCTCGGTGCCCGGCATGATTTCGATGAAGGCGCCGAAGTCCTTCGTCGAGACGACGCGGCCCTTGTAGATGCGGCCGACCTCCGGCTCCTCGGTGATCGAGCGGACGAAGGCTTGCGCCTGTTCCACTGCATCCTCGTTCGGGCCGTAGATGCGCACGTTGCCCGACTCTTCGATGTCGAGCTTGCAGGCGGTGGTTTCCTCGATCGAGCGGATCATCTTGCCGCCCGAGCCGATTACCTTGCCGATTTGCTCGGGGTTGATCTCGATCGTGCGCACCCGGGGGGCGAACTTGCTCATCTTGCCCGGCTTGGAGATTGCCTCGCTCATCTTTTCGAGGATGTGCACGCGGCCTTGTCGCGCTTGGTCGAGCGCACTGGCCATCACCTCTTTTTTCAAGCCCTCTTCGAGCTTGACGTCCATTTGCAGGGCGGTGATTCCTTCCTCGGTGCCGGTGACCTTGAAGTCCATGTCGCCGATCTGGTCCTCGTCGCCGAGGATGTCGGATAGCACCTTGAAGGTCTTGCCGTCGCTGACCAGCCCCATGGCAATGCCGGCGACGTGGCTCTCCATCGGCACGCCGGCCTGGTGCATCGCCAGCGAGCCGCCGCAGACGGTGGCCATCGAGGAGGAACCGTTCGACTCCATCGTGTCGGCAGTAATGCGGATCGTGTAGGGGAAGGTCTCATTGCTGGGCACAAGCGCGGCGAGGGCGCGTTGCGCGAGCATGCCGTGACCGATTTCGCGCCGCCCGGGGCCCATGACCCGCTTGATCTCGTTGACCGAAAACGGCGGGAAGTTGTAGTGCAACATGAACCGCTCGTATTCGGGATCACCGAGGCCCTCGACGAGTTGCTCGTCGTCCTTGGTGCCGAGCGTGACCACGACGAGCAACTGCGTCTCGCCGCGGGTGAACAGGGCCGAGCCGTGCGTGCGCGGCAGCAGCCCGAGCTCGATGTCGATCTCGCGAACGTCGGCGAGGCCCCGGCCGTCGACGCGCTGCTCCTTCTCGAGGATCAGCTTGCGCATCGTCTCCTTGACCAACTTGTCGAGGGCCGCCTTCACCGCTTTCAAGCGCTCGTTGTAGGCATTGAGTTCCTTGACCGACTCAATCCCCTCGTCGCTGCCGACGAGCTCCGCCTGCGCTTCCTTCTTCACCGCCTTGATCGCCGCCTTGCGCTCGTGCTTGTCCTTGACGCTCAAGGCCTCGACGAGCTTCGGCTCCCACTCCTTGGTGCGATCGACGAGCTTTTGCACCTCGGCGGGCAGCTCCGGCGTCTCCACCTCGCGGCGCAGCGGCACGTTCGCCTTCTCGGCGAGTTCCACCTGCATCTCGCAGATTTCCTGGATGATCTCGTGGGCGTATTCGAGCGCCTCGACCATCTGCTCTTCCGGCACCTCGTTCGCGGCGCACTCGACCATCGTGATCGAGTCCTTGGTGCCGGCGACGACGAGGTCGAGGTCTCCCTTTTCCCGCTCTTCGTGCGTCGGGAAGGGGACGAACTCGTCGTCGACGAGGCCGATGCGCACGGCCCCGAGCGGGCCGAGGAAGGGAGCGGTGCTCAAGGTCAGCGACGAAGAGGCGCCGATGATGTTCAGGATGTCGGGGTCGATCTCGCCGTCGTTCGAGTACACAAACCCCTGAATCAGCACTTCCGCTTTGTATTCATCGGGAAACATCGGACGAATCGGCCGGTCGGTCAGCCGCATCGTCAGGGTTTCCTTGTTCGTGGGGCGGCCTTCGCGCTTGAAGAAGCCGCCGGGGTAGCGGCCCACCGCCGAGGTGCGCTCGCGGTAGTCCACGGTCATCGGAAAGAAGTCGCCTTCGCCGCGCGGCTCGCCGAGCACGCAGGCAACGAAGACGACGTTGTCCCCGTACCGCACGACCGTGGAGCCGCTCGCCTGCTTGGCGATCCAGCCGGTTTCGATCGACAGCGGCAGGCCGCCGATTTCCCGTTCGACGATGATCGGTTCTTGTTTGAAACTCAAGGTATCCTTTACTCCTTCGGCCGCTTCGCTAGCGGTCGTTGCCGTCATGATGTGGGAAGAGTCCTGGGCCTGTGCCGACTCGACCCGTTGCAATGAACCAACGAACGTTTCCTTCGTGGTATCCGAACCATGCCGTTGTTATTCGCGTCGTGCCCCGATTCCGCAGTCGTCACGGATGCAGCGAAACGACAACGTGCCCGCAAGCCCGGATTCGGGGGGCAAGCGGGGCCGCGACGCAAGCATGCCTGTGCTGCGGAGTGTTGAATCAAACAAGTCGTCGCCGACTTGAAGGTCACAAAGCTAAACAACGCCAATTCCGTACTCGTACTCGTCTCTGCCGTTTTGTCTTCGACTTCGTCCGTCGCCGACTGTCGTACCGTCTTCCCGTCACTCGCTACGATTCCGTTGTCCCGTCACGTCGTCCGTATGCAGCCCCTCGTGCAGATTAAGGTAGGCCCGAGGCGGCGGGAAGAGTATGTCCATGCCTCGCGCCGACTCGGCCCACCGGGAAGGCCCGGCCACGGCAAGCAAAGGGGCGCACCGTTTAGTGCGCAGATCATACGTAGTCGCCCAAGCGCCGGCAAGCCCTCGCAGCATTTCGGGCGCAGCCGGGGAACGTTGGAGCGACAATTCTCGCAGGGCAGGCCTCAGGCGTTCGCCCACAACGTTCCACGTGTGAGCGGGTTGTCTGACGGGCGGGCACGGAGCCTCGCGCTACGGGTATACTACCGCCTTGCCGCGGCTTCACACATGCAAGTTATCGCACCGGGGGCTACGAATTCGTGCTTGGTCGAAGATTTTCTTGTTCGTCCCCAACCTCGGAAACAAGAAAACTGCCTAGCTAGGCTGTTGATCGCTCCCGGGAACGCCTGAAAAGCGTGTATCCCCGTCAACAGGATCCTGCGAGGTCACACGAAGGCGCTGCTCGCTCGGCACTGCCTTGCGGCCAAAAATGGTTTTTCGGCCGCGCTGCTTGCGTCGGCCGTCCGGTTACCCCTCGCGGGGGGGGGTGCGCAGGCGGCCGCTTACTTGTGACATTGGCGAGCCGGTGTCGCCGGCGGAGACGAGCCAAAGCACGGCCATGCGCGTTGCGAGTCCATTGGTTACCTGATTGAGGATCACGCTGTGCGGGCCGTCGGCGACGTCGGGGCTGATCTCCACCCCGCGGTTCATCGGCCCGGGGTGCATAATCAGCACGTTTTCCTTGGCGCGCCGCATCCTGGCGCGGGTGATTCCGTAGAGGCGGGTGTACTCGCGCAGACTGGGAAAGTTCGTCGCCCCTTGGCGCTCCAGTTGGATGCGCAGCAAGTTGATTACGTCGAGCTCGGCAATCACCTCGTCGAGGTGGTGGTGGGTGTGTACATTCGGGTGCAACTGCTTGAGCGAGCCCGGCACAAGCGTTTTCGGGCCGATCAGGTGGACGTGTGCGCCGAGCTTGGTCAGCGCGAAGATGTTCGAGCGGGCCACGCGGCTGTAGGCGATGTCGCCGACGAAGGCGACTTGTTTGCCGGTCAGGTCGGGGCCGAGGTGCTCGGTCATCGTGAAGACGTCGAGCAGCGCCTGCGTGGGGTGCTCGTGGGTGCCGTCGCCGGCGTTGACCACCGAGCAGTCGACGTTGCGCGCAATGATCCACGGCGCCCCCGAGGAGGCGTGGCGCACGACGAGCACGTCGACCCCCATTGCCTCGATGTTCTTCGCGGTGTCGATGAGGGTTTCCCCCTTGCGGGTCGCCGACATCTTTTCGGTGAACTCGATCGTGTCGGCGCTCAAGCGCTGCGCGGCCAACTCAAAGCTCGTGCGGGTGCGCGTCGAGGGCTCGAAGAACAGGTTGACGACCACCTTGCCGCGCAACGGCGGCACCTTGCGCACGGAGCGCATGGAGATCTCTTTGAGGCCGCGGGCCGTCTCGAGAATGTGTTCGATTTCGTCGCGTTCGAGCTCGCCGAGCCCGAGCAAATGGCGGCGCGTCCAGGTAAACGACGAGGAAGGCTCGGCCGTGGCGCTCTCGTTCATGGCGAGTCGCGGAGTTTGTGAAGGGTGGCAAGGCGGTGCAACGGCGGCGGCGCATTTAACCAACCGCTTGCCCCCGTGGCAACGTTCCCGCACCCGCGGGGAAACCCGGATTGGGAGGCTCGGGAAAATGCCGGCCCGGCAGTCAGCGAAATTCCGGCGCGCAATGATCCTTTCTGCGTTGCAGGACATGGTCAATCCTGATAGGAACCCGTTGGATCGGAGCGGCTATTCGCCGGTGCTGGCTCCGACGGATTATTAGGAACGTGCGGCGGTACAGGTTTCTCAGCACGCGAGCGGGTAACGAATGGGCGGAGACTCTTTTGCAGTACTGAACGCGGCCGGCATTGCCGCCATGCAGCTTGAGCCGGGCTCGCGCCTCGTACGTCGCGCCAATTCGGCGTTCACCAACTTGCTCGGCCGGAGCGTCGAGGGGGAGGCGCTGGAGTCGTTCGTCGCCGAGGAGCAACGGGAGGACTTGATCGCGGCCCTCGATGGGCTCTCCCGCGGCGAGGCGGCGTCGTTCGTTCGCGAGCTGCGCTTGATCCATCAAGCCGGGCACGACGTGGCGGTACGCTGCACAGCGGCGGCGGTCGCCGGGGCGGAAGGCGCGGTGACGCGGATCGATGTCGTCGTCCAAGCCCGCTCCGGTTGGGGTGAGTTGATGACCTCGGAGCTCGATCTGTACGAGCATCTCTTCGAAGACGTCAATGCCTCGGTGTCGGTGCACGAAGGACCGGAGTACGTCCTCCGCTATTGCAACGCCCGCGGCCGCGAATTGTCCGGCGATCCGCCCCGATTCATCGGCTTTCCGATGCGCGAAGTGGCCCCCCCGCGTTTCGTCGACGCGGTCGAAGTCCCGCTTTCCCGCGTCTATCGAAGCGGCGCCCCGCTGGTTGTCACGGAGTTTCACGCACCGCTGTACCGGCCGAGCGAGTCCCCGCCATGGGTCGACTCCTACTGGAGCGCCATTCTGTTGCCGTGGCGCGCCCCGGACGGGCACGTGCGCGGCGTGGTGACCTTCGGCTTCGACGTCACCGACCAGGTCGCCTCGCGGCAAGAGCGGCTCGAGAACGAGCAGAAGCTCAACCTCGCTCTCGACAGTGCGCGCATCGGCGTGTGGTCCTACGACCCGGAGT
>SKZP01000312.1 GCA_007127275.1 Planctomycetota bacterium | reverse complement strand
GCTCGCCCGTTTCGCCGAAGGCGTCGTCCCCTTTGTCGCCGCGACTGCGCAACCACTGACCGAAAGTCACCGCGAGGTCGTGCAACAACACGACAGCGACAACGGCCCCGGCGACGAGCGCCCCTTGCGTCGCGATGCTCGCTCCGATCATGCCGAGCCCGTAGGCAATGCCGAGCCCGGCGAGCGCGGCCACGGCGGGAACGAAGGCCAAGAGCAGCAACGCGCGGTAGGTGTTGCGCCACGAGCGGTCGACGAACCAGTAGACGTACAGCACCGTCATCAGCACGAGCGTCGCGAGCAAGTAAAGTGTCATGGCCTCGCGCAGCCAGTCCACATGCATGTGGGAGCCGAAGGCGCGCACCGCAAGGGCGAAATGCCACAGCGGATACAACAGCCCGAACAGCACGTTGTGCACCCACAGGAACGTCAGAAAGCTGCCGAGGCTGCGACGACGCACCACCAGCGGCACCACCTCGCGCAGCAAGAGCAGCGCAAAGGCGCCGACCATCCCCCAACCGACGACATACGCGGTGGTCGTCGCCCGCGCATCAAGAAAGACAAGTGCAAGCGCACCGACGAAAATCATCGCGACAAGAATCCAGCGCAGCACATTCCCCGCGGCCTCTCGTCGCGTGCGCTGCAACGGATCCCTGGTTCGCTGTCCGTGATCTTCTAGCTGCTGCCCCCGTGGCGCATACGTCATGGCGTGGCAACTCGTCGTTCAAAGGCAAAGGATTCCGCCGGTTCGCGCCCGTGCACGGTATACCTCCCGCAGCGCCACCGCGCCAGCGCCGGGTACCGGCTCCGTGCAACTCCAAATTGTGGACCGCTCATTCATCGACGCCCACCGGCTTCGCCCGAGAGCCATACCCGGTACGGGTGCTCCGACCCACAGGGTGAGGCCCGCGGGCTTGGCTGCCCCATTTCCACAAGCTTGGTTCGTGCGAAACAATTCGCGCCTACTGCGAAACCTTTCGTCCCCAGATGATTGACATCGCCACCATTTTCGAGGGTCTCCCACCTCGCAAAAAGTAAGTAGTTACTTTACTGGCATCGGTTTTGCATTGCTTCTCGTGGGTCACATCGCCGCGCCCAGGGGCCACTCGTTCGTCCGACCCGCTCCCCTGGAGCCCGTTGGTTCGAGCGAGTCGGAGGCGCGTGACCTTTGTGCCGACCATCACGCTTGTTCGGTCGCCGAAGCGAGCCTGATGCGCCGGAATCCTCGAGAGCCGTTCCACCAATCAGGAGATATGTGATGCGACTGCCCATGATGGTAGCCGGTGCCTTTGCCTTGACCTCGTTCCTCCTCATCGCTGCCTGCGGCGAGTCGGATACGAGTGACGGACGTGGCGGTGCCGAGTCCGCCAGCCAACCCATTGAACGGCCCGACACCCCTCCGGAGTTCGCCTCGAGAACGAACCCGTTCTCCGGAGATGCCGAGGCAATCGAGAAAGGCCGCGAACTCTACGCCGCCTCCTGCGCACAGTGCCACGGGGACAGCGGCCGTGGCGACGGCATTAACGCCGCCTCGCTCGACCCGCCGGTGACCGACTTCACCGACGACGACTTCAAGGACGTCAGCTCGCAATACATCTTCTGGCGAATCACCGAAGGCTCCATGATGGAGCCCTTCCGCAGCATGCGCTCCGGGATGACGCCCTTCGGCTCGCTCTACGACGAAGAAGACCGCTGGCGGATGGTCTCCTACATTGAATCCCTACGGGGTGACTAGTCGCGGCAGCGCCTACCGCAGTACGCACCACCTTTCATCCCAACTCGGCTGCGCGACGCCTCGCGTAGCCTTGTGCCACCGGGGGTATGCGCCATGAGCCTCCACAAGTCGACAGACCTGCCGCGCGTCTATGCGCCGGCCTTGCCCAATGATTCCCGCCCGGAACAAGCCCTCTCGGCGCGCTGGCTGCTCGTCGCCCTCGTGGCCATTGGCCTTGCCGGCGTGTTCTCGCTGATTCCGTTGATTGGTCGCACGCCGATCATCAACGAGTGGATCACCGACCCGTTGTTCGCGCGGCGCTGGCTCGTCGTTCACGTCAACCTTGCATTGATTGTCTGGTTCTACGCCTTTCTTGCCGCGGTGGCTGTGCTGATTGCGCCGCGACGGCGCACCTTCGGCTACCAGCGGGTTCTGCCGCATCTCGCGTTGCTCGGTGTGGCGACATTTACCGTGATGGGGCTCTTCCCCACGGTCGAGCCGGTGCTCGCAAACTACATCCCCGTGCTCGACCACCCCGTCTTTCTGCTCGGGCTCGTGCTCTTTGCCGTTGCCGTGAGTGCGTCGCTGCTCACCGGGCGCCTGCTGCCCGGGGCACGGCCCGCGCCGGTGGCGCCGCTCGTTCCCGCGGCGGTACCCGGATTGCGCGTGGCGGCGGTGGCGATTGTGCTTGCGTTGATCACGTTCACCGTCTCCTTCGCGACAATTCCGCGCTACCTGCCGGCGAGCGCATACTACGAAGTGCTCTTCTGGGGCGGCGGCCATGTGCTGCAGTTCGCGAATATCGCGACCATGGTGGCGCTGTGGCTCGTCTTGCTGCGCGCCGCGGGGCTCAAACGGCTGATTGCGCCGCGCCTTGCGGCGGTGCTCTTCGCGCTGATGATTCTGCCTGCCTTTCTCGGGCCCTACTTCGCCTCGATCGGCGCCTCCACGAACGAGAGCCGCGCCTGGTTCGTCTTCATGATGCGCTGGTGCATGTTCCCCGTGCTTTCGCTGTTCATGCTGATTCTGCTCGTGCAACTCGGCATTGGCTGGCGCCGCGGTGAGCTGTTCGGGCGACGCTTCTCGCCAGCGCTCGTCGGCTTCGTCGTCAGCGTGGTGATGACACTGATCGGCTTCGCACTCGGTGCCATGGCCCAGCTCGGCACCACGTTGGTTCCCGCGCACTACCACGTCTCGATCGGTGCCGTCACCGTCGCCTTCATGGCCGGCAGCTACCTGCTCGTACAGGCCTACGGCGGCCGCTTCACCGGCCTTGGCGAACAGCGCATGGCCTCACGGCAACTGCTCTACTTCGGCGTCGGACAGGTCATCTTCGCCCTTGGCCTCGCACTGGCCGGCACCACCGGCATGCAGCGCAAGGTCTACGGCAGCGAGCAGGTGACCCGCACCACCGAGGAGTTGGTCGGCCTCGCCGTGATGGGCTTTGGCGGCCTCTTCGCAATCTCCGGCGGGGTGCTGTTCCTGTGGATTGTCATCAGCATGTGGTTGCGCCGTGGTCGTCCGCATCCGCCCCGCGCGGGTGCCCATTCCAAAGGAGGAGAGTGATGAGTGAACAAGGTCAAGTCACGCAAACCCCGGCACCGCCAGTACCGGAGACCGCGCAGCCACCGAGTCCTCCCGTCGAGGAGGAGAAAATCCACTGGCTGCAGAAGCTGATGGACAACACCTGGTTGTTGCTGATCCTCGGCGTGCTCATTCCGACCCTATCCTACACGGTCTGGGGTCTGATCGACCTGCTGATGATTCCCCCGGCAACGATTCCCTGAAGGAGGTGATCCGATGAGTGCGCTCACACCGCCCCCCAAAGGCTGGTTCCACGCACCGCATGGCGCCGAGAAGGTCTGGATCGGGGTCGCCCTGTTCTGGTGCCTCGTGCTCTCGATTGCCATGCCGTTCTGGCACTACGCGGGCAAGCAAACCAGCGACGGCGAGGCCTACAAGATCTCTCCGCAGGAGTATCTCGGCGTCGTTCACAACTACATTCGCGAAAACAAGGTCGGCGAAGAAACGGTGCGGGTGGTCAACCCGGTCACCGAGCAAGAGGTGGAAACGACGATTCCCATCACCGTGCCGACTGCGGACGGCCACGCCTACCTCGTTGGCCACAACTGGGAGTGGTACCCGGTTCTCAAGCTACGCAAAGGAGAGGAGATCAAACTACACATCTCCTCGGCCGACTATCAGCACGGCATCTCGATTCTGCCGATGAACATGAACTTTCATGTCATGCCCGGCTACGACCACGTGCTGACGATTACGCCGACACAAACCGGCACCTTCGACATCATCTGCAACGAGTTCTGCGGCATCGGCCATCACCGCATGACCGGTCGCATCATCGTCACCGACTAAGGAGGCCGTCGCCATGGCATTGGGCAATCATCTCGCCGGGCGCGTCCGGCCTTGCAACACAACCGGGAAACCGGTGTGCCTCGACGCGCAATTCTTCATCCGTGTGCATGCGGTCCCTGCGGTGGTCTTTTTGCTTCTCGGCGCGATCGCCGGCGTCCTCATGGCGCTGACGCGTGCCGGAGATGCGACCCGCATCCTGAGCGAGGAGTGGTACTACCGCATCCTCACGTTTCACGGCATGAACATGCTGATCTTCTGGATCCTGTTTCTGGAAGTCGCCATCCTCTACTACGTCGGCACCTCGCTGCTCAACTCGCGGCTCGCTTCGCGAATGTGGGCCTGGGTCGGCTTCGTGTTGATGCTCGTCGGCGCGATCATGGTCAATTACACGATCCTCGCCAAGCAAGGGGACGTGTTGATGACCTCCTATCCGCCGCTGATGGCGAGCCCCTTCTTCTACCTCGGCATCATTCTCGTTGCCGTGGGTACGTTGATCGGGGTGATCAATTTCTTCGCCACCGTCTATATTGCGAAGCGCGACAAGACCTATGAGGGCTCGGTGCCGTTGGTCGTCTTCGGCGGCATTACCGCGGCGATCTGCGCGGTGGTGACGCTGTTGCACGGCGCGGCGATCTATATCCCGACGTTCCTCTGGTCGATGACCGTGCAGTGGCCGGACTTCTTGCCCGCCTTCCTGCAGGTGCAGGAGATGGACCCGGGGGTGTACCGCCTCGTCTGGTGGGGCCTCGGGCACCCGGCGCAACAGGTCAACGTCGCCGCGATGGTCGCCGTCTGGTACTTCATCGGCGCCCTCGCCGTCGGCGCGCGCCCGCTGAATGAGGCGGTCTGCCGCACGGCGTTCGTGCTCTACATCCTCTTTATCAACCTCGCCTCGGCGCACCACCTGCTGGTCGACCCCGGCGTCGGTGCCGAGTGGAAGATGTGGAACACGTCGTATGCACTGTATCTTGCCGTACTCGCCTCGATGATCCACGGCTTCACCGTCCCCGCCTCGATCGAGGTGGCGATGCGCCGCAAGGGCTACGTCGAAGGCTTCTTCGGCTGGATCCGGCGCCTGCCCTGGCGCGACCCCGGCTTCTCCGCCGTGGCGATCTCGCTGGTGCTGTTTGGCTTTGGCGGTGGGATCACGGGTGTAACCTTGGGTACGCACCAGATCAACATCATCGCCCACAACACGCTGCGCATCCCGGCGCACTTCCACATGACCGTCGCCGCGGGGACAACGCTCGCCT
>SKZP01000676.1 GCA_007127275.1 Planctomycetota bacterium | reverse complement strand
GACGTGGCGCAGCAACTCGAGGTCGTAGCGGGTGCGTTGTTCGAGGCGTTGCGCTTCGAGGTTCTTGCCGTGCTCCTTGAGCCAGGCGAGGTGTTCTTCTAGTTCCGCCTCAATGGCCTCGCAGGCGGTGTGCAGGCGGTCCTCGCTGACGACGTAGTGGCTGGCCGGGTAGATGGTCGTCTTCTTCAGCTCGGCAAGGATCTCGCCGGTGAGGCTGTCGACACGGTAGATCTCGGCCACCTCGTCGCCAAAGAACTCGACGCGCACGAGCGCGTCGTCTTCGTAGACGGGAAAGATATCAATTACGTCGCCACGCACGCGAAACCGGCCGCGCTCCAGGAACTCGCTGCGCTTGTAGAGGATCTCGGTGAGCTTTTTCAGCGCGAAGTCGCGTTCGACGGTCATGCCGCGCTCGAGGTAGAGCAGCATCTGGTGGTACGCCTCGGGGCTGCCGAGGCCGTAGATGCAGCTTACGCTGGCAATGATGATGCAGTCCTCCCGGTCGAGCAGGTTGCGCGTCGCGGCGTGGCGCATCTTGTCAATGCGCTCGTTGATCGCCGCGTCCTTCTGGATGTAGGTATCCGTCGTCGGGACATACGCCTCGGGCTGGTAGTAGTCGTAGTAGCTGACGAAGTACTCGACGGCGTTGTCCGGAAACAGCTCCGCGAACTCCGCATAAAGCTGCGCAGCAAGCGTCTTGTTGTGCGCGAGAATCAGCGCCGGCCGCTGCGTCGACGCGATGACGTTGGCCATGGTGTAGGTCTTGCCCGAGCCGGTGACCCCGAGCAGCACCTGATGCTTCTGGCCGTCTTTGAGCCCCGCGGAGAGCTTCTCAATCGCCTGCGGCTGATCCCCCGTCGGGCGAAACTCGGAATGAATCTTCAGCGGGTTCATCGCCACGACTCCCTCTCGCTTTGAGCGACGGGGCGTTCCGGCGGGAAGCCGCCCTGCCTCTCTGCTGGCTGCACGTGCGCGACTCGCGTCTGCGAAACCGCGTAATACCTCAATCCCGAAGGGAAATCCGTTGACGGATGCATGTCATTCCTGCGAAAATCCGGCATCTTTTGATTTTGCCAAGTTCCAATCACTTCCCAACAGCGCAGCAAGTGCCCGTTGCGCTGGATCAGTAGGAAACGCGTCATGAATACCCGCACTTACGCTCGGCTTCCGTTCGCTGTTGTTGTGGCCCTCGTACTCACGCTCGGCTTTCCCGCCGGGGCCTCGGCGAGCCCATACCTCACCGGCGACTGGGAGTATTTTCAAGCCTTTTCTCTCGACAACAGCGGCAACGCGAGCCCCGTAACCGATTTCGTGCTCGCTCTCGAGATCGACACGGAAACCCTCGTCTCGCAGAGCAAGATGCAGAGCAACGGCGAGGACATGCGCTTCTCCGTCGGCAACGACGCCTGCGACTACTGGATCCAAAAGGACCCACGGGCCGCAGCCCGTGGGCTTGTTCTTAAGGGTTCAGCGTTTGCGGGATGCACGGGCGGCCACGGCTTGTGTTGCACCGTTGTCGTTTGGGGCGTACAAGGGCATATACGAGTTTCCTGCGCTAGCAAAGGCCACGCCCATGAAGACCATGCCGGAAAAGAAGAAGGGGCGGGAGACGGGGCCGTTTCGAGCGGCGGATGCAGTGCCGCCGGCGGGGGCGCCACAAGAGGGGCGCGTTGATTTGCCGTTGCCCGAGTATCACCGCATGCTTGCGCGAAGTGCGGATGCGGGGCCGGAATTGCCGCCCATGCGCTTTGCGCTGTTGCGCGCCGATTTTCAAGGGGTGGTCGGCGAGGAGCAGACCCGTTTTGCCTGCACCTTCGAGGTGCGTGTGTTCGCAAGCGGCTGGACGACGGTGCCGCTGTTCGGCGAGGAGCTTGCCGTGACCGGGCTCGTCGTCGAGGAGGGGCCAGTTCCGCCGCCAGCGTTCGACTCGGCGCCGCCTGGAGGCATTTCCGCAACGGAGCACGAGATTCGCGGCGGCGAGGAGTCGCGTGCCGAGGGGGGAGCGGCTGGCACCGCGGCGGCGGCAGATGGGGCCAGTGCACCGCCTTTGTCGCCACCGCCACCGGCCGAGCCTGCGGTCACGCTGGTGAGCGACGGAGCGCACGCGCTGCTGATTTCGCGCCCCGGCCATTACACCGTACACCTCGACGTGCTTGCCGGCTTCCGCGGTGAGGTCGGACGCAGCGGCCTACGCTTCGGCGTTCCGCGCTCGGCAATCACGCGGCTCGAGCTTGCCCTGCCGCGCACCGGCCTCGACGTGACGGTGAAGCGCGCCTTGTCGAGGGAATGCCAGGAACTCGACGAAGCGGCCGAGCGTGCCGAGGACGAGCCGCAGGGGGCGTTCACCCGCCTCGTCGCCATGCTAGCGCCGACGACCCAGATGCAGATTGAGTGGACGCAAGCGGTCGACGAGACGGCGGAGCCCGCGGTGCCAGCGCGGCCGGTGCTAACCGCGGATGCGGAAACGCTCGTCGGCGTCGGCGAAGGGCTACTGCTGTGTCAGAGCCGCGTGAAGATGGATGTAATACAAGGGCAGCTGTCGCGCTTCCGGTACCTCTTGCCGGCGGATGTGAACGTGCTCGGCGTCAGTTGCTCCGCGGCGCGGACGTGGCGGATTCGCGAGCTTGCCGTCGGCGAGTCGGTGCCGCCGCTCACCTCCATACCCGCGACCACAGCGGCCACCCGCGAGCGCCCCGCAAGCGGCCCGACGCAGTTGCACGAATCCGGTGATGCCGCGCCCTCGACCGCAACGAGCCCCGTTTTTGCACCGAAAGACGGCGACACCGGCGAAGGACTTGGTGTTTTCGCGGCGGCGCAACTGATCGAGCTGCACCTCAGCCACGACGTCAGTGGCGCGCACACCGTGCATCTTGTCTACGAACGACGCATGGAGGCGACCTCCGGTCGGGTGAATGTGCCGCCGCTCGAGGTGCTCGACGTCGACCGCCAGCGCGGCTACATCGGTGTGGAAGCGCGTACCAACGTCGAAGTGGCCGTTGCCGACGACGAAGCGGTGGCGCGGCTCGACGTTCAGGAGTTGCCGGACAACGTCACGGAGGTGGCGCAGAATCCGCTGCTGTTCGGCTTCAAGTATCTGCGGGTGCCCTACTCGGTGGCGCTGGACATTCACAAGCACGAGGATGTCGAGGTGTTGGTGGCGAGCATTGATCTCGCCTGCGTCGAAGCGACGTTGGTCGAGTCGGGTAAGCTCGAAACGAAGTGCGTTTTCAAGGTCCGCAACAACCAGCAGCAGTTCTTGCGGCTCAAGCTGCCCGCGGCCTCGACGGTGTGGAGCAGTTTCGTCAGCCAGCATCCGGTGAAGCCGGCCAGCGACGCGAAAACCGGAGAGTTGCTCATTCCGCTGACGAAGTCGCAGCTCGTCGAGGATCTGCACCGCGCCTTTCCGGTGGAACTGGTGTACCTCACCGAGGTCGCCAAGCTCGACGAGCAAGCGGGAGAGTTCACCTTCGCCCTGCCGGCGGTGGATGTACCCATGCATCACTTGCTCGTGGAGTTGCACGTGCCGAAGGAGTACCGCTTCGACCGTTTCGAAGGCAGCCTCAAACACGTACCGCGCTTCTCGCGCAGTTTCGAGGTGAACGTCGCGCCGCAACAGCAGGATTTCACCCGAACGCAAGCCGGTGGCCGCCCCCGCGGGGCCATGACGCAAGTGGCGGCGGAGCGGAACGTTGCCTTCGACGACACACAACAACAGCGCGAGAAGGTTTACGAGGAAGCACTCACCGAAAGCCAACTCATTGATACCGCCAGCATTCAGGATGTCGCCCACGTAGCGCCAGCGGCGCCGAAGAAAGCGCGCCTCGCCCCGGCCGGCTTCGGCGGCTCCTCGAAAGGAATCTTGCCGGTGAAACTCGAGTTGCCGAAAGTTGGCGAAACGGTTCGCTTCGAACAACTGCTCGTGCTCGACGAGCCGGCGACGACAACGTTTCGCTACCGCAAGCGTCGCCGTCCAAACTGGCCGTGGCCGCGCAAGTGAGAGCTACAAACCATCCTTCGTACGTGGCTCCAGGGCGAACTGTGCCGCGGCGAGCCCGAACAAAAAGACCGGCAGCGCCTGACGCATGGCGCTGACCATCATGAACATGCCGGCAAAGGCCATAAGTGCGGCAAGCAGTCCGCGCTCAAGCGGCGAGGTGGCCGTGGCGAGGCGGCGTAGGGTCCAGGTGATGTAGAGCAGCAGCGCGAGCAAGCCGAAGATGCCGTGCTCGGCGAGCAGTCGCACGAACTCGGTGTGTGCCGCGGCGTCGAAGGTGCGGTGCTCCGTCCCCATACCGGGGCCGACGCCGAGCAGGGGAAACTGGGAAAAGGTACGCACGTCGTCGACAATCAGTTCGTCACGCCCCGTGGGGTCCGTTTCGGTGAAGCGGTCGAGGACACGACCACCGGTGATCTGCATCAGGTGCGGCAGAACAAGAGCCTGGCTTAGCACAATCACGACGACCGCGGCGAGCAGCAGGCGGGAGCGCAACCGCGGACTGGCAAGCCAGAAGAGCGCCGCGGCTAGCACGCCGGCACTGGAGAGGTAGAGCCCTGTGCGGGAAAAGGTCAGCACGCTTTGGAACAACAGGGCCCCGAGCAACACGGCAAGAAACGCCTGAAACCACCGGCCGGGCCTGGGCAGCACAAAGAGCAGCAAGAACGCCATCAGCACGCCGCCGCCGAGCACGGAGGAGACTTGATTCGGGCCGAAACCGCCGGAGGTGGCGAAGTTTGACTCGTCGCGAAAGTCGAGTGGCGAGGTAAGTGTGGCGAACAGCGCGAGGGCGAAGATGGCGGTGATTGGCGCAAGAAAGCTCGCGCCAATCATCATCAGCGAGCGTGGCGAGAGAACCTGGCGGTGAAAGAGCCACAAGCACGCAAGCAGCGTGAGGTGGCCGCCGAGGTTGAAGCTGACCTGTTCGCGCACGAAGCGCACGTCGTTGGTGCCAATGGCGGTAAGCATCACCGAGGGCAGCAACAGCGCAAAGGCCACAAGCGGCAGTACCGGCATGGCCAAGCGTCCGCGGCGAATCATGGCCACGGCAATAATCAGCACCACGGCATATTTCGCGAACTCCCAGATGGGCACGGCACCCAGCATGCGCCAGAAGACCTCGGCGCCGGTGATGTAGCCGGCCACGCAGGCCACCGGCAAGAAGCGCGTGGAGCCGAGCGCCTTGTAGAGGCCGAACGCGAAGACGACGACCAGGTGCGCCTGCGCAAGGTGGGGCGTCGTTTGTGCAAGCAACGCAAGCGGAATGTGCGCAAGCACGAGCAGCGCTGCTGCCGTCGCCGTTGATGAATGCGTGGTGGTCACGTGATCCCGCACGGTAGAGGATG
>SKZP01000089.1 GCA_007127275.1 Planctomycetota bacterium | reverse complement strand
CCCCTGGGCTTGTTACGAATCCCATTTGACAAAAGGTTCAGGACAACGCCGCGGGTTCGCTTCCGTCCCTTATACGCGCACGTCGCCGTCGGGGGGGGCAACGTTGGTGCGCTCGGCCAGCCACGGTCGGATGGTTGCTTGCAAGAATTCCTCGACTTGTTGCGGGGCGCGGCCGATGTGAACGGGATTGCCGGGATCCAGCAGTGCTTCGAGGTCGAGCGTGCCGAAGGTGGCGTCGCCGCGCAGCTTCTCCTCTAGCGCGTGCGGCTTGCCGGCTTTGAGTTCGGTGACCGCTTCGTGGGTGTACCGGCGCAGCCGCTCGTGCAGCTCCTGGCGGTCGCCGCCGGCTTGTTGTACCGCCGCCATCAGAATGGGCTCCGCGGCAAGGAAGGGCAGCTCGCGTTCGAGGTTTGCACGGATCACCGCTTCGTTGACCACCATGCCGCCGGTGACGTCGACGGCCAGCAAAAGGATGGCGTCGGCGAGCAGGAACGACTCTGCCAGGGTGATGCGTCGGTTCGCCGAGTCGTCGAGGGTTCGTTCGAGCCACTGGGCCTGGGCGGTCGCGTGCGCGTTGGGCACGAGGTGGACGAGGCTGCGGCACAATGCGTTGATTCGCTCGCAGCGCATGGGGTTTCGCTTGAACGGCATCGCCGAGGAACCGACCTGTTGCTTGCCGAACGGCTCTTCGAGTTCGCGCAGATTGGCAAGCAAGCGCAGGTCGTTGGCGAACTTCGCCGCCGCGTCGGCGAGTAGCGAAAGGGGCTCGAGAATCATTGCGTCCAGCGTGCGGGGATACGTCTGCCCCGTGATCGGCACGACCCGTTCGAAGCCGAGGGCTGTCGCCCAGCGGCGTTCGAGTTCCTCCACCTTCGCGGCGTCGCCGTTGCACAGCGCGAGGAAGCTTGCCTGCGTCCCCGTTGCCCCTTTGAGGCCGCGCAAGGGCAGCTCCTCGCGGACGGTTTCGAGGCGCTGCGCCGCCCACCAGAACTCTTGCAGCCAGGTAGCGGCACGTTTGCCCACCGTGGTGGGCATCGCCGGCTGGTAGTGGGTGAAGCCGAGTGTGGGCAGCGAGCGGGTTTGCTCGGCGAAGTCCGCGAGTTGCCGCACAAGCTGCACGAGCCGGCCGTGGAGGATTTCGAAGCCGTCGCGCACGAGAATCAGCTCGGCGTTGTCGGTGATGTCGCAGCTGGTCATCCCGAGGTGGATGATTCCCTTGGCGGCGGGGACGGCTTCGCCGAAGGCGTGTACGTGTGCCATCACGTCGTGACGCACTTCGCGCTCCCGCTGTGTTGCGACGTCGAAGTCGGCTTCGCGCATTTGGACGTGCTCGCGCAGCGCCGCCACTTGTTCCGCACGTACCCCGAGGTCCAAGGCATGCTGTGCCGCGGCAAGCTCCACCCACAGGCGCCGCCATGTTTCGAAGCGGTGGCGCTCGGAGAACACGCTGCGCATCGCTTCGCTTGCATAGCGCCCGCCGAGCGGGGAGCGGTAAAAGTCCGTATCAGCCATTGTCGTCGTCGTTGTTCGGTTGCAAGCGGTACGCGAAGCAGGCGCAAGGAGCGTAGCAGTGCCGTCGTGGCGTCGCCACACTTGCGCTGTGGTTCCGTGCGTTGTGGCGGGAAACGGTGGCGAGGGGCGAGTGGAGGGTGCGTTGTATCGGGGGCATCCGGCCATTGTTGGGCGGTAAGAATTCAGCGTTTGCCGGTACTGCGTAGGCCGGGCCTTCGCGCCCGCCGCCGTGCGCCACAAACCGAGTAGGAAGCGTCTGCGACCTTTGCGTTTGGGGGCTTGCGCCGGAGGGATTGCAGCGGCAGGATGGCGCGGGTTGCGGCGGACAGTTCAGAGATCATGGGCCGTGAAGCATTCACGGGAAACGAAACGAAGGTATGGGCAGCGGCGCCCGCGAAACGATTACACGACGTGAATGGTTGCTCTCGGCGCGGCGCCGCTTGAGCGAGCGTGGCATCTCCGCGGCGCATCTCGTCGCCCAGGTACTTCTCGCGCATGTTGTCGAGGTGCCGCGGGAACGTCTGCTCGCACACGACGAGCTCGCATTGAGCGAGGTCCAGCGCAACGAGGCGGAGGCACTGCTCGAGCGGCGGCTGAACGGCACTCCGCTTGCCTACCTTGTCGAGGCCGTCGAGTTTTACGGTCACCGGCTGCGTGTGACGCCGGAGGTGCTGATTCCGCGCAACGAAACCGAGCACCTTGTCGAGTTCGTTCTCTCGCAACGTCCGGCGGAAGAGGAGCGCGGCGAATGGACGTTGCTCGACATCGGCACCGGCTCCGGTTGCTTGCCCATTGCCATTGGCCTTTCGGATCCGGGGATGCGGGCCATTGCCGTGGATGTCAGCGACACGGCGCTGACCGTCGCCGCCGACAATGTGTTTCTGCACGGCCTCGACGAACGAGTCGGGCTCGTACATGGCGACGGTTTTGACGCGCTGTTGCAGGCGGCCTACGAGCCCGAGTCCGAGGCGGCGACGGCGTGCATGCGCGTCATGGGCACGCATGACCTGCGCGGAATGGTCGACGTGATTGTAAGCAACCCGCCGTATGTGGACCCGGCTGACGCCGTGTCGCTGCGGCCGGAGGTGCTCGCCGAGCCGTCGGTTGCCTTGTTTGCCGGCGAGCCGGGCGAGGGGGGATCCGCGGTGCAACGGCTGCTGATTGACGAGGCGCGTAGGTGGCTGCGCCCGGGGGGCTGGCTCGTTCTCGAGCTCGGCCTCGGCCAGGCGCCGGCGCTTGCCGAGTGGGCCGCGTCGCTTCCGGGGTGGCGTTCGGAGCCGGAGATTCGCAAGGACCTTGCGGGGATTGAGCGCGTTTTCGCCCTCGAGCGGCGCGACGGACCGTAGTCCCCGCTAGGTTTCCAGCGGTGTGCCGCGGGGGTCCTCGTCATCCGCTTGCCGGCCGTGGATGGTGGTTGTTCCGCCGGTTTGTGGCTTCGCAGGTGCGCGGGAGTCTCGCTCGCCCGTGAGGTCGACCTTCCGTTGACGGGCACTGGGACGTGGAAGCAAATTTGTACGAGAGCGCAACGCGGTCTTGTCCACGAAGCCGCGACGTGCTTGCCCCGCGGCGGCGCCGCCGGCGGTGCGCACTTGGGTGCGTGTCTCGTGCATCCGGCGCACAACCGCGGCGGCACGGCTGGGGGCGAGGGCGACGTATTTGCCGAGCAAGCGGTCGAAGTCGTCGCGCTTGAGTTCCAGAAGCTCTCCCTCGCTCCACGCGACGACGCTCGCCGTACGCGGCACCGACTCCAGCAGTGCCACCTCGCCGAAGTAGTCGCCGCGTTCGAGTTCCGCCACGGTCGTTTCGTCAATCTCGCCGTGGTTGCGAATCACTGCGAAGCCTCCCTCGCGCACGACGAAGAAGCTTTCGCCGACGTCGCCTTGGCGGACCACCACCTCGCCGGGGGAGAGCCGCATGAGGTTCATGCAGGTCGCCACCTCGCGCACGCGCTGGTGGCTCATGGCCTGAAAGATGGGCATCTCGTCGAGCAGGTCGAGGAAGTCGAAGCCTTCCTGGATCTTTCGCTCAATGGCGCCGTAGCGCTCGGCGAGACTGCGGTAGGTGCGACGGTCCAAGGAGAGCATCACGGTCGGTTCGAGGCAGCGTGCCGTGGCGGTGCGTGTGGCGCGCTTGATCAGGGCGAGTTCGCCGAAGTAGTCGCCGCGTCGAAGGTGGGCCTGTGGGGCGTCCGGCTCCTCCTCGGCGCGTTCAATGGCAATGCAGCCGGAGAGCACTACGTAGAATTTGTCCGACTCGTCACCGGGACGGAACACCACTTCCCCGGTGCGAAAGGATTCTTCGGCGAAGCGGCCCATCAGGGCGTAGAGTTCCGCCTCGTCAAAGCCGCGCAGCAGCGGGATGCGCGAAAAGATCTCCCGCTTGCGCTCGGGGGTGAGGCGCACGTCTTCGTAGTGGATCAGTTGCACGCCCCAGTTGGTGCGCCCGAACAGGTGTTGGTGGGCGAGTTCGCGCTCCTGCCAGTAGAGGCCGTCGTGCAGGTTCGCAAGCGCCTTTCGGTAGAGCGGCCAGCCGAACTCGTCCATGAACACGTTCGTGACGCGGTGAAACTGCACGCGAAGGCGTCGGCGCAAGTGCGGCCAGTCGAGCCTTTCGGCGCCGGGGTCGGTAAGCGCATCCGGTGAGATACGGATGCGCCCCGTCGGTGGCTCCCCCTTGTTGAGCGACTCTTCCAGGCGCCTGATGAACAGGTCGCGTCGCGGCTTGCCGAAGATGTCCTCGACGTTGCGGACGAATGAGGTGGCGAGCTTTTCCATGAGGCGGCGGCAAGCGCTTGCCTCGTTCGGCTCGTCGCCGGTGGTGTCGCCGTAGACGCGGAAGCGCACTTGGCTGCGCATCATCAGCAGGATGCCGAGCGCGGCGGTCAACGCGAGGCCGGCGCCGGTGTTGGTCGCGTAGTGCTGGCGCGTCAGCGCGGCGTCGAAGTGCCACGCTTCGTCGAACGCTTGAAACACGCCGGAGACGAAGAACAACGACAGCGCCACGCCAATGAACAACCACGGCAGCATGCTCAACGACCACAACGTGCGTCCGACGAAGAGCCACAGCGGCATTAGCGCCCAGACGAACAGCCCCGCGGCGAGGGCGAAGAGCAGTGCAAGCCAGACGAACTCGTCGGGCACACCCTCGGTCGCGTGGCCCGCCGCGGCGAGGTTTTCGTGGTAGGTCAGCGCGCTGTGGCCGAGCACGACGAAAAAGCCGAAGCCGACCACGAAAGCGAGCGCCTCGCGCAGCCGCAGCAGGGTGCGGCCCAGTCGCGAGGCGTCGAGCTCGGCCACCAGCCGGGCGAGCGACACGGTTGCCGCCGGCACGAGGACGAGCGCGGCCAGCATCTCGCAGGCCGCCGCTGCGAACGTCAGTCCCCAGGCCAGCGCCCCTTCTCCGGTGACGACGCCGATGCGCACGAGTTGCGCCGTGGCGAGGAACAGGCATGCGTAGCCAATGGCGCGCAAGATCCCTTCGGTGCGAACGTCCATCCAGGTGTGCCGCAGCCGAAAGCTGAAGTAGGCCGCCAAGCCGCAGCCGAGCGCGGCAAGCAGGCGCGCCAGCGAGAGGTACACGACGTCTTCGCGCGGCCCCTCCGGGGGAATGCGCGGCATGAGCTGCAGCACGAACGGCGTCAGGATGGCCGCGCCGGAAAGGATCACCGTGACAATGCGCAGCGAGGTGGAGCGCACGAAACGCGCGAATTCTTCGACGAACCACTGCAGGTTCACGCGCACATACGCCCAGGCCGCGAGCAGCATGGGGCTTAGCAACGCAAGCAGCAACAGCCCGTAGGCGAAGGCGACGACAATCCCCTCGCCAGTGATCTCGTTCCAGAT